>JAKLGN010000033.1 GCA_022710665.1 Methanoregula sp.
TATTGCCAATAGTACCCCTGCGGGCTTTCTGGCGGTCAATCCAGTGGAGGCCGGTGGTCTTGCCTTTCTTCACTTTCTCAACCTCGTGTACCTGGTGACTCCTGCAAAAGGGGCAGTACGTGGTAAATTTTGCTGGCATTTTCATGAAATTTTCACCGATAATCCTGATTACGAATACCTATATTATTTACAGAGATTGATATTTAAGACTATGTTGCGCTCGGAAAGAACCGCAGCATTCCGCTCGGGAAGCGTGACAATATCTCCTTTTGCGAGGCTATAAATCCTCCCGTCAACACCCATGAACGAATCCATGTCCTGGAGTACATGGACAAGGACACAGGGGTGTACAAGCGGGGACGCCCCCCCCTTTTGTGATTCCTGCACAAGATTCTGCTCCTCCTTCAAAAGAAGATCGGGTTCACCATCCATCTCATCCTCATCCGCTGCCACAACAGCCGCATTGTGCGCAGCTGATTTCCGGGAGATGAGGGGAGTGTTGTACAGCAGCACAGACTGACACTGCCCGATACCTGCCGTTATCTGGTCGAACATCTCCTTCTCGGCAGGGATCATCCTTTTTACTTCCTCGCGATCGTAATAATCGCCCTCGGCATGCATGACCGTGAGAGCGAGAATTTTACGGGAACGGATGGCAAAGAGATCCTGAAGCGTCTCGCGGATCGCCAGGGTCTCGTCAATAAGAGCCCGGGCTTCTTCAGAGAACGGGTCCTCAGAGGCATAGACCTGTTTTGTTATGGCGGCAAGTTCCGCGTGCCCTTTCGCAAAAATATCCGGCGCAATAGCCGTAAGACGGCCTGTTTCCCGCTCCGATAACAGGATACTGCGCAGGTCGTCAAGCTTCATGGGGTCCCCCTAAGTCAGGCTATTTCCGCCATACCCCGGCAACAGAGGAATACCGCCACCGCTTCCGGTACTGTATTGATGCCTTTTTGGAGTTCATAAGTACTTCCGAGCATCGGCATTTTCAGCGGGAACCGGGCATCCACCTTCACATCCCGTGTGCCGAAAACGACAGCGTCCGTGAGAGGATCAAAACCCGGCAGCTCGCGGAGTTCGAGCGACTGGACCCGCATGCCACTCCCTCCGTGCAGAGACGTCGGCATCCGTATCAGGCGTTTGGTGTCAGTCGTGACCGGCTCGTCGGCAAGGGCGGCAGTGGCGAGCAGGCGTTCCCTGAACCTGCCTTCCTGCTGGCTGACAAGAATGCCGAGCACGCGGTTCCTGAGGATCATGGCCGTCGGGCGGTGCTCGATATCACTGATGATCTCGTCGCGTTTTTCCAAAAACAAGGCCGCGGAGTCCTTTCCGATGCCTTCAATTGCTGTCAGGTACGTCATCGCCTCCTCTGCGGGTTGGCTGCCGATCCAGCGGAGATAGTCGAGGAGTGCTTTGCGGTACCGATTCTGCCAGCCGGCCGAGGGGACCGTTTTTCCTGTCAGCATTGCCGCAGGATCGATACCGATCCCGCATACATAATCGATCAGCTCCCGGCGCTCACTGCTCCCCCATCCCCGGAATGCCAGGTCCCGGACATGGACATGGTAGCCGCGCCCCCCGGAGAAGACAAGCGCAATAGACTTCCTGTCTATCCCCAGCTCTTCGATCAGCATGACGAGAAGTTTTTCTGTTTCCTCCTTCACGCGGGCAAGCATCTGGTCATAGGGACCCCGCACGATATGGTCTGCATCGAGATCAAAAATCAGGTCTGCCCCGCACCATCCCTTGTCCGCCATGGTCCCGGCGTCCGGCTTCTCGTAATAGGCAGTCGAATAATAGGCGTGCTGTGGTATGAGGTTGTTGATGTAACATTCCATCTCACCCCGATCAGAGAACCCGATATGCCGCCGCATGCGCGTGTCGGTCGAACCGGCATTGAAGAGAACAAAACCCCATTCCCGCTGCACGAGCGACGGTGGCGGGACGAGCACGGTTTTCTTGTAATACTCGCAAAACCGCTGCCGGAGAAACTCTGTTGTCGCCGGGTTCATGACAACCCCTTGATCATATAAGGACCTCTTCGTTCATAGCCCTGCCGCCGGTAATACGGCCGCACACCGATCCCGCTCATGATAGCAAGCCTTCGGAACCCGGCGCCGCGTGCAATCTCCTCGGCGCGGGAGAGCAGGGCCTTACCGTAATTCCGGTGCTGCCATTCCTCGGACTCAGCGTCCTTCCCTACCGGCACGAGACTGCCGTACACATGCAGCTCCCGCAGGAGGGCAGCCGATTCAAGCTCCGGGCGGCTGGTAATCGAGGGGAAGCGGAGACGGGCAAAGCCGATCAGGGAGTCCCCCGCAACAGATGATATGAAATACTCCCTTCCGCCGCAGGCTTCGTACTCAAGCACCTGGACTGACGATTCGGCGCGCGACGGGAGTCTCCCGATCTCGCGGCAGCGGATGCACCGGCAGTGTTTCCCGGCTGCTCTCAGCCGGTCCTTTGCCAGCTGCCGGAAATTGGAGTGTTTCGAGCCGGCCATGATCAGCTTTGCGGGGATGTCGCGCTGGATCCGCGAGAGCCGCGTGTACTCGGGAATAAGGGATTTGGCGTACGCGATGAGATCAACAAGTTCCCCCTCATCATACAGGAAGTACTTCCCTTCCTTCCAGAGCTGCTCGATCTCCGAACCCGGTGTGACGAGCGTGGGGTATATCTTAAGGAAGTCCGGCCTGAACCGTGGATCGGAAAAGAGTGTTTCAAACATTTTCCGGTCGGATTCGATGGTAGATGATGGCAGGTTGGGCATTATGTGGAACCCGACCTTGAGTCCTGTATCCCGGAGCAGAGTATTGGCTTTTACCGTGTCGGCAACCGTGCAGCCCCTCCTGTTGTACCGGAGGACCTCGTCATCAACGTGCTGCACTCCCAATTCGACTTTGGTGACACCGTAATCCAGCATTGCATCGATGTGCTCTTTTTTGCTCCAGTCGGGGCGGGTCTCAAACGTGATCGCCACGCAGCGTACTGCGGATCTCTCGTTGGCATCTTCAACCTCCCGGATGTCCAAGGCGTCTGCTGCCGGGACACCACCGGGATAGGTGTTCATCGCTTCAATACAGCGGGAGACGAATTCCCGCTGATACATTAACGGCCGGGCGGTCATGGTACCGCCCATAACGATGAGCTCCACCTTCTCAACCCGGTGCCCCAGGATCTCGAACTGCCCGAGCCGGGCATGTACCTGCCGGAAGGGATCGAAATCATGTTCGCGGGCCCGCTTCGCCGCAGGTTCCTCACCCGTGTAACTCTGGGGTGAATGGAACGGGTGGTCCGGTCCGCCAGGGCAGGGCAGGCACTTACCATGCGGGCAGGGGTAGGGGGAGGTCATGACCGCGACCGGTGCCACACCAGAGAGTGTCCGGGAAGGTTTGACCATAAGGATCCTGCGGAGGATTTCACGCTCCTCCGGTAGTGCAGCGGCTAAAATGGCAGAGTTTTTCGGGACCTCGGACAACCCGTACTTCCGGCAGATATCGGTCTTGGCAATCCTGATGCCGGTTTCGTTGCCAGGGGAGAGGGTGAGGATGCGGGAGATGATCTCCCGGTATGCGTACGCCTCATCCATGACAGGTTAATGTTCGGCTGCAACTCTCAGGGAGGCAGTATCAGAAGAATAGTTCACCACAGGCATCTGCTGGCCGTGGATATGGTTTACGATCTCATCCCCGAGAGTGAGGAGCGCTTCCTTGTGGGCTTTTTTATCTTTATGAATATGGACAGGAGAGATTTCAAGGGAGTTGTAACGGTCGGTGTGAATTTCTCCGCGAGAAATTCCTTCGTAGTATTTCTTGATGTGAATCATCAGCATGTGGAGATGGAGTAACTCTTCCTTTTGCACACTATCACCTTTTCCAAAAGAATCCTTCTTTTGTGGGACAGATATACCTTATTGGTGAGATTTATATCTGGTACTATGCGGCACGTAGGATCGATCGTTGCGCTCGCGATTGGGGATGCGTTGGGCGCGCCTTTGGAGGGATCTCGACAACCAGAAGTCTGGTTGGCAGAATACCGTTCCGGTGGTCGCCATTTTCGGAAAAAGGGAGAAATTACTGACGACACGCTGCAGGCAATCGCGGTCGCTCAATCGCTGGTTGCATGCAGGGGATTTTGTGAAAATGACCTTGTCCAGAAATTATCTGATGCCTATATAGTACGGCCTGAATGGTTTGGTCCTACATCAACTTTCTTCTTTGATCTTGTGCGATCCGGGATCGTGCCGCACCAAGCAGCACTGCTCGTGCATAAAAAAAATCATGGGAGCCGGACGAACGGGAGCATTATGCGGGGATTCCCGCTCGGGATCTTCTATCCTTCTGCAGAAGTATATGATATCAGTGTAACCTGTTCACGGATCACGCACCACGATCCTGTCAGTGGTCATTGCTCCGCGTTTCTGAACGTCATGGTGAGCGATATGTGCCGGGGATTATCCCGGGCAGCAGCGTTCCGGCATGCAAGGTCGCTCTGTACAAATAATGAAGTGCACGCAATGCTGGGCAGTTACGATCAGTATGATCCTGATCCATCACTGGATGGTGTCCTCTGCTCACACGCAGCCCTTCATTCATTTATGTATGCGAAGACACTGGAGATGGCTGTTCTCTCCGCGGTCAACCTTGGCGGGGATGCTGATACCGTAGGAGCCTGTACCGGTGCACTCGCCGGGGCATACTGGGGGCTCGAGGCTGTACCGCCAAGGTGGCTTTGTGGTCTTGAAAGGTATGATGAGCTCGTGCAGCTGGCTGAAAAACTCTGGTCACTACAAAAGATGAGGAGATAAAAGAAGAAATTACGCCGGCCTTATCTCAACAAGTTTTAGCGACCGGCCTTTCTCGCAGATGTCCGAAGCATTGCCGATGACATCAGCAACGATATACTTCTCCCCTTCAACAACGCCTTCGGGCCGGCAGAGAGGGAAACTCCGGCAGTCGCTCTTGTTGCAGGAAAGTTCTGGCTTGATCTTGGAGTTGATAATCGCCATTTCTGGGCTGATAAGCATGGTTATTGGGGCATCCATCACCTCTACAGCAGTCGCCCCGTTGAGATGCACCGTACACTCATGGTGGGTTGACCTTACCGAAACTATGCGGTACTTCCTCCCTTTCTGAAGATTGTTGCAGGCCTTTTTTACCTTGCAGGTTTCACAGGCAGCAGTTTCTCCCTCATAGATAAACTCCACGCCCTGCTTTGCGAGCACCGTCCCGACGAGGGTAACCTTGGTCTTTACATCTGCCATAGAGAACATCACTCCGTATACAGCATATGCACGAGTTTCTCTGCCGATTCTCTTGTCAGTCCCATATCGAATATGGTAAAGCGCTCGGGACGGATAGTCTTTGCCATCAGAAGGGCTTCGACGGCAACAGCGTCATCAATCCCGAGATCAGCAGGAGTGACCGGAGCCCCGATGGTTTTTAAGGAGGATCTGATTGCCCTCCAGTCGCCCCCATGAAGATACATCGAGATGATGGTCCCAATCCCGCAGCTCTCGCCATGAAGAGCCTTGCCGGGCGCCAGACGGTCGAATACATGGGAGAACTTATGCTCCCCACCACTCGCCGGGCGCGACGAGCCGGCGATGCTCATGGCAACCCCGCTCGATACCAGGGCTTTCACGACAATCCACGCCGACTCCTCCTGGTGTGCCTTGATCAGATGGGCATCCTTCACCAGGATTTCTGCCGTCATCTTCGAGAGGGTGATGGCGTACTCGCTTACCGGCTCACCTTTCACCCGGTGAGCGAGTTCCCAGTCGAGGATTGCCGTGTAATTGGAAATAACATCCGCACAGCCGGCCGCCAGGAGACGGTGCGGCGCGGAAGCAATGATACCGGTATCGGCAACAATAGCAACCGGGGGCTCCGCTTCAAGCGAGGCGTGCCCGGTACCGAGCGAGACAGATGCACGAGCTGAAGCGATCCCGTCATGGGATGCTGCCGTGGGAACGGAGATAAAAGGGAGGTCAAGATTATACGAAACGATCTTTGCGGTATCAATAACCCTCCCACCCCCGACACCAATAAGGAAATCGGCACCTTTCGCTGCCTTCTCTGCTTTCTTGATAACCGGCGCGGTGATCTCCTCGGAAAGAAACGGTTTCACGGCATAACAGTCCGACAGGATTTCTATTACTTTCGTACCGGCAAGTTTCATGGTCCCTTTACCGGAAACGAGAAGCGCAGATGGGCCGAGCTTAAGGTCTTTGCATACCGCAGGTAACTGCCCGAGCACGTCATGGCCGATCACGACATCGCGGGGGAGCTGCATCCACTTGGACTTGTCAAAGACCCGACTCCTGAGTAATTTTATTTCATCTGCGCTCATTCTGATCATGGATGATTAGTGATTTCATATACAAATATTACATCGATCCCATCAAATTCGGTCAGGCTTATAATGTTGTCGACACCCTGACGTACGCAATCATCCTCGTTGTCGGTGTTTACCTTCTCTACCGCTGGATGTCGAGCTCGTCATTTATGACCGGCAGCGGTTTTAAATTCGACCAGCTGTTTATCCTTGCCACGATACCATACGTTATCCTGGGTGGAGTTCTCCGCGTTATCGAAGATACCGGCATGATCATTGGGGACTGGAAATTTTTACTGATCACGCCGCTGATCTATTTCACGCTCTTTGCATTCACTCTCGGCATGCTGTTCATCTCAGGGTACCTGACCATCAGGAAGATAACCGGTAATATCGTCACGTTTTATGCATTCGCCGGCATCCTTGCCGTAGTCGTCGCCTCCCTTGTCCTTCTTGCCTGGAGCCAGACGCATAATGGTGTTGACCTGTTCATTCTCACCGTAATTCCCTTCATGGCATTAACTGCAACCGCGATTGTCTGGGGGGTCATGCGGTACGTTCTCTCGTGGACCTACGTGAACGACCCGCTCTATATCACCCTCCTCTTCGGTCAGCTTCTTGATGCCAGTGCAACCAGTTATGGTATCGACTTTCACCCATCCGTCCAGTATGTCGAGCAGCACGTTGTTGGTTCCGCCCTCATTGATATGACCGGCACGGCCCTTGTCATGTTCCCCCTGAAACTCCTCGTGCTGTTCCCGGCTGTCTATGTCATGCAGATCTACCGTAAAGAAGCAAACCCCACATTTTGGCACCTCGTGCTGCTTGCAATGATCGTTGTCGGGTTTGCTCCGGGTGTCCGGGACATGGTCCGGATGGTACTGTATGTCTAATTCCCCGCTCACCAATGCCATCATTGTCATCTCCCTCCTTTTTTTCACAACGATCATGATCGGCTGGGTCGGAACGGCGCAGAACCCTGCCGTAGGAGAAGACCTCATGAAACTCTTTGAAAAAGAGGTTGCCGGCCAGATGGACGGTACAAATTCTGTTGACATGTGCCTCAAGCTTTTTGCCAACAACCTCCAGGCGTGCATCCTTCTTTTTTTGGGCGGTGCCTCCTTTGGAATCCTCACAATCTTCATCATGAGCCTGAACGGTATCGTGATAGGCGCCATCATGGAGATCGTCCATCAGGACCACACACCCCTTTTCGTTGCCGCTGCCATTCTCCCGCATGGTATTTTTGAGATCCCTGCATTCATCCTCTCCGGAGCCCTTGGGATGCTCCTTGCCCGGTCATTGCTCGCGGAGTGGTATGCCGGGGAGGACACTGCCGTTGATGCCCACCGGTTCGGCCGGTTGTTCATCCTGTATGTTCTGCCGCTGGTTGCCATAGCCGCGTGTGTCGAGGCTTTTATTACGCCGGTGGTCATACATTTAGTAGCTTAGAGGACACTCCATGGACGACGATACGGGCACCCTGCCGCAAAAACAGGACTTTTCCGGATGGTTTAATGAGATTCTCTGGCGGGCCGAGATCATGGATGTCCGCTACCCGGTCAAGGGGCTCTATGTCTGGTACCCGTACGGGTTTGCAATCCGAAAGTTCGTATACAACCGGCTCCGCGAACTCCTCGATTGCGACCATGAAGAGACACTCTTTCCCCTCCTCATCCCCGAACAGGAGTTCATGAAGGAGGCCGAGCACATCAAGGGCTTCGAGGACGAGGTCTACTGGGTGACCCACGGGGGAACAACTCCGCTTGATGTGAAACTCGCCCTCCGGCCCACGAGCGAGACTGCCATCTACCCGATGTACGCTCTCTGGCTCCGGTCGCATGCAGACCTTCCGATGAAGTACTACCAGATCGTGAACACGTTCCGGTACGAGACCAAGCAGACCCGCCCACTGATCCGGCTCCGCGAGATCACCTCGTTCATGGAGTCGCATACGGTCCATGCCACGTGGGATGAGGCTGAGACACAGGTGGAGTACGAACTCGGACTGACAAAAGTGTTCTATGACGGGCTCTGCATCCCGATCACGATCTCGAAACGGCCGGACTGGGACAAGTTTCCCGGTGCAGACTATACGATCGCGGTTGATGCCATCATGCCCAATGGCAAGACCCTCCAGTGCGGGACGGTTCACCATCTCGGCACGCACTTCTCGAAGACCTTTTCGATCCAATACGAAGACAAAAACGGAGAGCAGCAGCTGGCCAACCAGACCTGTTACGGGATCTCCGAGCGCTGCATTGCAGCCCTCATCAGCATGCATGGAGACGATAAGGGGTTGATCCTCCCGCCGGCAATTGCACCGGTGCAAGCAGTCATCATCCCGATCACCATCGGCAAGCGGCATGAGGACGTGCTTGAGGCAGCAAAGACCCTTGAAATCGGCTTAAAAGCCGCCGGGTTCCGGGTGAAGATGGACACCCGCGATATGCGACCCGGGGCAAAGTACTACTGGTGGGAGCTCCGGGGCGTACCACTCCGGCTCGAGCTCGGCCCCCGCGACCTTGATGCCGGAAAAGTGATGGCCGTGAAGCGGACGGGTGGGAAGAGCCAGCTCGGGCTTGCGAGCGTTTCTGACGGTATCACGAAAGTTTTTGCTGATATCACAGAAACGATCCGGGCAAAAGCCGAGGATCACACGAGATCGCATCTTTGCTCGGTTGATACCATTGGCTCTCTGAACGCTGCTCTCAATGACGGAAAGGTCGCGGTAGTCCACTGGTGCCGGGAGCGGGGTTGCGGGGAAACGATCGAGGAGAGCGCAAACTCGAGCATCCTCGGCACTGAGGTTCGCTCGCCTTATGTTGCCGCAACGGACGGGAATTGTATTGTCTGTGGTAAGCCGGGGAAGGCAACGCTGGTCGGGAGAACCTATTGACAATTCCCTGCCGGCTCCTAACAAATCTTTTTAACCCGTATCCACCCTGTTGAAGGGGCTTGTGCTCTGTGGAAATCATCGGATAGGCGCTCCCGGCGATATTCACTCATGCTCTGCCCCCTGTGCCATTACAGCCCCCCGCAGCATTGCGATAATCTCTCAGGTAGGTTTTTTTTTACGATATCCCGGAAGAGGAGAGGACATCCCCCTCGAAATGCGCCTCCGCCCCGGTGAGTGCAGGGATGGCGTAAGGGGGTCGATCGTTTTTTTTTTGAAAAAGAGGTTATCTCAAGTGCCGATCATTAGGTGTAACCATGAGATAATTCTTTTCTTACAAGAAAAGGGGTCCGGACAAAATATTGTTTTTTGGGACTCCATGATTTTTTTCATTGCCACGGTTTGGATGATCCAACCGGACTCCTCCTGCAGCACCATTTCCATCCCGAAAAAAAATCTTTTTTCAGATCGGTTGCGAAAAAAATATGAAAAGAGAGAGAAACGGAGGGTGATTATCTGGTTATGGGGGATGCGTCCCATTGACGGCCTTATTTCCTCCATGGAAGACCGGCCTTTCTTCCGAAAATGGCATTTTACCCGGCAGAACCAATATTCAGTTTCGTCAGGATCCCAAAAAAGCTCTCCCAGCGTGGGCGGATGAAAACATGACCAATGTTTTCATACCTTTACGACACATGGATTACCATGGCTTCACAGGAAATATCGGTCAATATCCCCCCCTCGCTCGATCCCGTATACAGCAACATGATCCAGATCGCGTACAAAGACGATGAGTTCACGTTTATGTTCCTCCACCAGCTCCCGCAGGTCAACCAGGCCCGGGCTAAGGCTATTGTATCCATCACCCCATCGCATGCCAAGAACCTGCTTGGGGTACTGACGAAGACCGTGGCTGACTATGAGTCAAAATTCGGGACAATCGCCTCCAAAGAGAATACGGGTAAAGAGAACGTGACTACACTCAGCGGGTACTCGTAGCTGGTCAGCCACAGAC
>JAKLGN010000034.1 GCA_022710665.1 Methanoregula sp.
CGGAGAAACATTCCATTACACCAATGTATTACAAATGAGTACACATCTTGAAAATCCGCAGTGGAGTTATACAATAATTTTAGATGGTGTGGAAAATCCCCCGGTCACAAAAATGCGGAGTGAACTCTCTCTATCCGGTTTTTTATTGTGCAAACCTGCCACGATGCATGAAAATGTACGCGTAACATTACAAGGGAATATTCCTGCTAATCCCTTAACCAGTCAGAGTTTAGTGAAAATTCAGGAGATTGATTCTGAAAATAGAGTAGTGGGTTCTGTAACTGACCTGGCAATGCCGATCGGTTCAATTTCAACAACAAAACAAACTCCGACTTCAATACCTGCTGATACGTCCACACCACCAGTTGGTAACATCAGCTTTTCGCCTGTTCAAACATCTCCTGTCGGCTTTGAAGCTGTGCTGTTAGCAGTGGGATTTGTTGGATTATATTTGCTGCATCAAAGACGATAATGATTTTTTGTCCTCTGTAGATATCAGAACGGCAAACTTATGGTGATTGCCGGATGCATACCTCAATTTAGAGCCGACAGGAAATTTCAGGTTAGTACTATTTGCCAAAACAGCTTCCAAAAAATTTCCACGCCATTCCTCAGGTAAAAGGGGTGAAATACCACCATGAGAAATCAGTTCGTATCAATCGATGATTACCTTGCATCGTTCCCTTTGGATGTGCAGCAAAAACTCCAGGGTATAAGAGCCGTGATCCGCAGGACAGCACCGGACGCTGAGGAAGCGATCCGGTACGGGATCCCCACCTTCCGGCTGAATAACACAAACCTCGTCCATTTCGCGGCTTTCAGCCACCACGTTAGTTTTTTTCCTGCTGCATCCGGTGTCGGGAAGTTCCGGAAGGAACTGTTTGCCTATCACACAAGCAAAGGTACCATACATTTCCCTCTGGACAAAACGGTCCCTTCCGACCTCGTAGAAAGGATTACCCGGTTCCGCGTTGAGGAGGTCCTGGCGAAGAAAAAGTAAGTAATGAGGTGGGGTAGAAGTCCTGACAGCATCTCTCAGCGTGTGGTTTGTATGCAGATCCCGGCGCAGAGGATTAACCTGCCTTTCCTCCTTTAATATAACTGCTGCATCTTTTCCGGGTTCTCGAAATGGATGCATCCCGTGTGTTTGAGGTTCATGAGGGAGAATTCAACAGGCAATCGATATTCTTTTTTTAACAGGCTTTTTTTATGCATTGATGATCATAAAAAAATATAATTGTTTTTTTTTAAAAATCAGTCATGACCCTGAACTGGTCAATCTCTTCCTGGTTGAGCTGGTCGAGGAACTCATCGGCTGCGTGGCCAATGTCCTTCGAAGCTGTGATCGCCCGGCCGACCACGAGGATATCAGCGCCGGCCTTCAGGGCGTCCCTGACAACATCCACCCGTATGCCGCCTGCCGTTGCAACAAGGAGTTTGCCACCGGCGGCCTTCTTGATCGATGGAATATCACCCCAGGAGTGGGCGGTGTCTTCGGTGTCGATTGCACGGTGTAGTTCCACAATGTCCGGCTTTACTTTCAGGCCGGCGATGAGTTTTGCCGGGTTCTGCACGTTCAGCATATCGATGATCGAGTAGATGCCGACCTTGCGGGCTTCCGAGATCGCTTTCTCGATAGTCGAGACCGGGGCAAGGCCGGAAACAACGACCGCATCGGCAGTTGCATCCGCTGCCATGCGGGCCTCGAGATTACCGGTGTCCAGAATCTTCATATCAGCGATAATGAACGCATTCGCACGGAGCTTCCGGATCTCGCCAATGATATTGAGACCAAACTTCTTGATAAGCGGGGTTCCCGCTTCGATAATAACGTGGTCGTTCTCAGGCACATCCTTGAGGACCTTGGCGACCTTGTTCATATCCACAAGGTCCATGGCGACCTGGAGGTACGGCGGGTCCCAGAGGCGCGTTACCTTGAATCCCATGATACCATGGGCTGCCCGGTCTTTCTCAAAGACGAGGGTCTTGGTATCCGGGAATTTTTCCAGTGCACGGTGGAGTGCAAGCTTGGTTGCACCATAATTGAACCGGTAGATCTTATTGTAGTCAGCTGCTTCAGGATGGACAAACGCGGAAACCATGATAACGGTATCCTCGATGTCGATTCCCGAGAACACATTCTCTTCAACGCAGTCGGCAACCGCCTTGGCAACCGCTGCCTGTACAGGACCGAACATCTCGTTCACGTGTGCCATGTCCCGTAACGTGACTTTCGGGATCACCACGGTTACGGGCTTGGCAAGCAGGTTCGGGCGGACAACCGCAAGAAGGGGCGTATGCCCCTCTGAAAGTTGCGAAACCGCGTTTGCAAAGGCTGCGCCGATAGGTCCTTCCTTATCTCCCATCAGCAGGTCGATGTGCGCCAGTTCCGCGCCATCGCCAATAAGTGCTTCTCCGACCAGATACATGGAACTCTCCGAATGTTGTAGATAGTATGTGCCAGTCATCCATGATAAACTTACCAAAACAAGATAATGCATCAGCATCCAGCCGCGAAGGAAGAACGATGTAACAAGCGGGAGACTTCAATCAGGAACAAGGCACGTTATAAGCCGGTGTGCCGGAAAGAAACATTCACAAAAAATCAAAAAGACAATCACATCGGATAAGAAAACGTGGGGTTGGTGAGATTTGAACTCACGATCGACGGGTCTCTCCGACATGCATCAGTGCTCCAACGGGTCATCATCGGATTATCTCAGGAGACCCATTGTTCATCATCTGCGAGCACGAAAGAACGCAAAGACCGCTGGAGCCCGTCGCCATACCGGGCTAGGCCACAACCCCGTGCTGCCAGGAGCGGAACACAAAATCCCGTTCCGACCCAATACAATCGTATTGCATAAACTTAAGAGTTTTGTTCTTTTTGCCTCTCCCGTCCAGGTACACCGGAGCGGGAACAAAACATCACGCATATAATACCCGGTATCCCAGTACTGCTGCAATGATAGAGGGCAGCTACACGTGCGGGACATCGGCAGTCCCCCTGCTGGGTATGACCATCGGAGAGATGGTCGATAGTATTGCGGGAAAATACCCGGACAACGAAGCGGTCGTTTCCGTGCACCAGAATATCCGGTGGACATACCGCGAATTCCTTGGGCAGGTCGACCGGGTCGCCCGTGCCCTGATGGGTCTTGGCGTGGGGAAGGGGGACCGGGTCGGGATCTGGGCAATGAACTACGCAGAATGGGTGGTTGTCCAGTTCGCCACACCCAAGATCGGTGCGATCATGGTCAATATCAATCCCGCATACCGCACCTATGAGCTCGAATACGTACTCAAGCAGGCCGAGGTCTCAACCCTGATCATCCAGGGCCGGTTCAAGACCTCAGACTACGTCGGGATGTTCTACGAGGCCTGCCCCGAGGCTTATGAGGCCAAGCCCGGGAAGATCTCAAGCGAGAAGTTCCCTTTTTTAAAAAATGTGATCTTCCTTGGAGACATACCCTACCATGGGATGTATACCTGGGGCGACTTTTTAGAAAAGGCTGACGAGATCTCAACAGACGAGATAATCGAGCGTGGCGAGGCTCTGTCGTTCGATGACCCCATCAATATCCAGTACACCAGCGGCACGACCGGATTCCCGAAAGGTGTTGTCCTCACCCACCACAGTGTCCTTAACAACGGGTTCATCATAGGCGAAGGCATGGGATTTTCCGAGAAAGACCGGCTCTGTATCCCCGTCCCGTTCTATCACTGCTTCGGCATGGTCCTCTCGAACCTGGCTTCCGTTACCCACGGGACGACCATGGTACTTCCCTCTCCGGTCTTTGATGCCGAGGAGGTGCTCAGGACTGTCGAGAAGGAGCACTGCACAGCCCTTCACGGTGTCCCGACCATGTTCATTGCCGAGCTCACGCATCCCAATTTTCAGAAATACGACCTGCGGACCCTTCGCACCGGCATCATGGCCGGTTCCCCCTGCCCTATTGAAGTTATGAAGCAGGTGAATCTGCAGATGCACATGAGCGAGATAGTAATTGTGTATGGCCAGACCGAGACAAGCCCGGGCGTCACGATGACCACGACAAAAGACCCGCTCGAGCGCCGCGTCACCACCATCGGGAGGGCATTTCCCCACACTGAGCTTAAGATCATTGATCCCAAGACCGGCCGTATCGTCCCGACCGGGGAGGTCGGGGAGATCTGTGCCCGTGGCTACTGCGTCATGAAGTGCTACTACAACAATCCTTCGGCAACCCATGCTACACTCGACAAGGACCATTGGAACCATACAGGCGACCTCGGCACCATGGACGAGGAAGGTTACTTCAGGATTGAAGGCCGGCTCAAGGACATGGTGATCAGGGGGGGTGAGAATATCTATCCGCGGGAGATTGAGGAATACCTGCACCACCATGAGAAGATCGCTGATGTCTATGTTGTCGGTGTCCCGGACATAAAATACGGAGAGGAACTCTGTGCCTGGGTGAAGATGAAGCCCGGACAAACCATGATGGAACAGGAAGTAAAAGACTTCTGCAAGGGCAAGATCGCCAACTACAAGATCCCGCGATACGTGATGTTCGTCCATGACTTCCCCATCAATATCTCCGGTAAGATCCAGAAGTACAAGATGCGGGAAGAATCCATCAGGGTTCTCAACCTGCATGAAGCGGCTAAGATTGAGACCGCGTAAACTTACGCCCTGACACGCCAACGGTACCGTACTTCTTTTTTAGGATTTGGACTCCACACAGGGATTTTTCAATCGGTTGGCTGATCGTCCGCTGTGCAAGGTTGCACTGGAACATTGCCGTCCGCTTCAAATCGTCACAATTTATTAGGATCAGTCGGTTATATGATACATTATGCTTTGTCCTGGCTGCGGGTGTGAGGTTGAGGATTTCGTTGTTTTCTGTCCCCAGTGCCGCTTCCAGTTCAGGGAAACCGATACGAATCCGGTTGATACAGAAACCACAAAGCCGGACAATGATGGGAGTATGTTTGAACAGTCTCCGGACGAGGTCTCATCAATGTATTGTCCCAACTGTGGATATAAAGTGGATAATGAGGTTGTTTTCTGTCCCCAGTGCCGCTTCCAGTTCAGGGAAACCGATAGTGTGGCACCTGCCGGCAATATAGTGAGCGATGAATCCGGATACAGAGAATTCGTTGATGAGGGCATCAATGAGGTGAGGCTGAAAGGGTTCTCGGACAAGGAACTCAGGGAGCTGAAGGTCCAGCTGCTTCAGCCGACATTCCTTATTATCCTGATAATTTCCCTTATCATATATTCGGTTATCTCAACCGTCCCCCTTATTCCTCTGAGCATTGCCGGGCTGACCTTCAGGGTTAACGGGATCGTTTCTCTCTCCTGCGGGCTTGTGGGGGGGATGCTGTTCCTCATTATTGCCCAAAGATCCCTGAAGAAATTCCGTTACCGGTAAGCAACCGGGTCTATCAGCATCTGGTCTGCCCTTGGTTGTTCCGCTATAAGCAGTGCCTGAGCCATGCCCGATGACCCCGCAGGTCAACAGGTTTTCCTGAGGTTCTTCACGAGCTTGGAAACGCGGCCCCTTGCCCGGGCAGCAGCATTATGGTCTTCTTCAAGGATCAGGATCAGGATATCTCCTTCTCTGCAACCGGCGGGAAGGATCGCGGCCGGGACCGAAACCCGCTGCCGTGGATCCTTTCGGGGGATCAAAATGGCGGTCCCCTCCTCGATCCGGTCTAGAGTACACTTCATGACGACCCTCCGGATCTCGAATCAATGAGTGTACCGCTGCCATCGCGGAGAAAGGCTGTATCCCCGTTGTTGCCCCAGAGCGGTTCAGTCCTGCCCATGAAGAGCGAGGTATCGTTCATCCTCCCGGTTCCGGTATATACTGTAACCGATTCACGGGACAGGATGAGATACGCCGGGAAGGTGTAGGGGCCGGCACCGGAAATATCTGACAGGGTCCATCCGGCCATAAGGACCGGCTCCTCGCCGCGGTTCGTGATCCTGACCCACTCCCCATTCAGGTTCTCCCGGTCGTCACCTGGCGCATTGAACTCCATGGCCTCGATCTTCACGAGCGAGACATTCCCGATCTGGACCGGGGGGATGGGTACCGGGATCGTTATCATGGGAGTGACAGTTGGGGGGGTTATGTTGGCAGTTACCTGATGGAGCACCGAAATCGTGGCAATTGCCGTGACAGCGGATGACGGGAATACAGGAGGGGCTGTTGTCCCAGGACCTGGCGTGGCGGATGATGAGAAAGGACTTTTCCAGACCCCTTCCTGTCCGTTCTCCGTAGTAACCGAGTATGTGGTGCCGTTGCTCTGGATAAGAACAGTACCGTCACGGTCAGTACGGAAGATGGAAGGCCCCACTGCCTGCAGGGCATCGAGCGTCTCCCGGTGGGGATAACCATAGGGATTGTCACGGGAGAGAGAGATCACGGCAACTTCCGGCCTGACACGGGAGAGAAATGTTGCCGAGCTTGCATCGGAACTGCCATGGTGGGCAACTTTCAGGATTTGCGCTTCGGGAGAATACCCGGCCCTTATGAGTTCATTCTCTGCAACCGCACCTGCATCTCCGGTAAACAGGAAACTGATCCTCGCGTGCGATATCTTAAGGACGATGCTGTTGGTATTCAGGTCACGTTCCAGCCGATCCTTCGGTGGGGAGAGGATGAGGATTGAAAGGGACGGATTGAGATCTATTTTCTGGCCCTGTTCCGCAATCATGTACCGGATACCCTTCCGGTTTACCGTTTCAAGAAAGCGTTCATAAAGCATGGATGTGTGGGGGAGACCTGAATCAAGCACCTTGTCTACCGGAAATGCATCCAGGACCTCCTGCATGCCGCCGATATGGTCGGAATGGGGGTGCGAAGCAACGAGAAGATCAATGTGGTCCACACCGAGTCTCCTGAGATCGTATACAACCTGGTCTCCCTGGTCCACTTCTCCTGCATCGATGAGGATTACTGTATCATGGTAGCGGACCAGCGATGCGTCCCCCTGGCCGACATCGAGAAAATATATACGGAGATCGCCGCTGTTCGCGGCCTCGTGCGATCGTGCTGGGTATATGCCGGTGAGATCGGTCGTACATCCGGAAGAGAAGATACCGGCAATGATGATAAGGATAACCCAGACAGACAGGAAATCCTGCAACGAACCTCGAGGATTCATGAGGGATACCTAGGCGGATTGTGTCCTCTGCACAAGTTCCTCTGCTGCCGTTGCCGCTTGGGCAACGATCATACCCTCATCCCTGACCTGTCGGTCGTGCATGAGGATCCGTCCATCGCAGATGGTTGTCAGAACATCTCCCCCACAGCAGGAATAAACGAGGTTGGAGATTGCATTGTGGTGGGGAGTATTGGAGGCAGCGCGGGCACTTACAAGGATAATGTCCGCCGGCGCGCCAGATACAAGGATTCCGGTTGAAAGCCCGAGCCCCTTTGCACCATGCACCGTTGCCACAGACAGTGCTTCGTGTGCCGGGAGGGTTGTAGGATCGTTCCAGAAGAACTTCTGGAGCAGGGCCGCGGTCTTTGTTTCCCGGAGCATGTCGAGGTTGTTGTTCGAGGCACATCCGTCCGTTCCGAGACAGACGTTTGTTCCCGCTGCTTTCAGCCAGGGGTACGGCATAGCACGGTTGGTGGCAAGCTTCATATTGCTCGAAGGGTTGTGCGATACGGAAACACCCCGCTTCCCGAGGAGTACACACTCGGTCTCATCAAGCCAGCAGCAGTGGGCAGAGACCGTATGGGGGGTGAGAATTCCGCATTCGTCAAGAAGAAAGGCCGGGCGTTTTCCGTACCGAACGATACAGTCGTTTACTTCCTTTTCGGTCTCCGAGAGGTGGATGTGGATCCCGATCTTCTCACGGGCTGCAAAATCCGCGCACCATTGCAGACCTTCCTTCGAGACCGTGTAGATGGCATGAGGACCCACAGCCGATCTGATCCGGGGATTGTTCATCGTGCGGATGTGGCGGACAAGGTTCTCCGTTGCTTTGCACTCAGCCTCCCGTTTCTCCGCGCTGAAGAGGTCAATGAAACCATAGGAAAGGGTTGCACGGATCCCGGCCTCGTCAACAGCGCGGGCTGCATCCTCCATCATGAAATACATGTCATTGAAGGCAACGGTCCCGCTCTTGATCATCTCAAGACAGGCAAGTTTTGTCCCCCAGTAAACATCATCGGGGGTCAGGTTGGCTTCAAGCGGCCAGATCTTCTGGCTGAGCCAGTCCTGCAGGACCATATCATCGGCATAGCCCCGGAGAAGGCTCATGGCCGCATGGGAGTGGGTGTTGATAAGGCCGGGAAGCGCAACCGCCCCATCCCCATCGATGATTACTTCTGCCTCACCCTTGTATTCCCTCCTGATCCCATCGCCAGTGGCACCGATGATCCCGTCATCCTTCACAAAGATGTCCGCAATCTTCCCGTTCAGCAGCACATCCGCAATCAGGATCGACTGCTTTCTGCCCAAAATATCATCCATAGCGCTTCTCCCTCAGGCCATCTGCCTGATAATGGTGTTCAGAATCTTCTCGGTCCGCCCCCGGTAATGGCGGGAAATCTCCAGCACCTCATCCCAGGTGAGGACCCTGTCTGCAATCCCGTTGGCGTAATTGTCCACGGTGCAGATGGCGGCAAACGGTATCGAAAGCTCGCGGGCAAGTGTTGCCTCGGAAGCAAGGGTCATACCTACGAGGTCGGCAAAGCGGGAAAGGGCTGCAATCTCGGCAACCGTTTCGAAACGCGGGCCTTTTGTCTGCACGTACGTCCCACCCAGCCTTGTTTCCGGGATAAGCCGGTGCAGCTCATGCGAAAGCTCCGGGGATAATTCCGGCATAATATGGTTAACGGCATGGTCATGAATGGAGGGATTTTCAGATATGCTCAGGTAATCTGCAGGCAGGACCAGCGAGCCGGGTACGATAGTACGGTTCATTGATCCTGATGAGCCGAATGCGATGATGCGTTCAGCGCCGGCTAGGGCAAGTGCCGCCATGTTGGCTCGGAAATTGATCCGGTGGGGTGGCAGGTGCCGCTGGTGGCGCATCAGGATAACGACATCCCCCATGAGAACCTCCGCGTTCCCGAACGGGGTGTCAATCTGTCTCTTTTCAAGATCGGGAAGCGTGGAGAAGAGAAGGCTTGTCCCGCCAATGATCCCGAGCATCAGGACCATGCTCCGATGAGATGATACCTGCTTCTATCCGCAACTTTCTGGAACTTTTGCATGGGATCCCTTTCCTGTCTAAAACAGGTTGGTGGGAGCAGCACTAATAACTAGCGTAATTTTCTTGGGGGGATACCGAAATGTAACCCATATTTACCCCCACCAATACCTGTGATGACTCCTGAAGCGGGGAATCATCGAAATAGTCAATTCGGTTCAGCATGTGGTGCACACATCCATTATTTTTTTTGTTTTTTTGGCTCTGTAAAAAAAAACCTTTTTCCCCGTGATGATCTGCATCCCTCTTACACCGGGGGTCCCCGTTGAGCAACGGGATGCAGTGCGATATACGTGCATGGGTTCTGGTAATGCGTCGCCATCGCTACAGGGAAGCAGCCCAGCGGCAGGGGCTATTGCTCCCGAATGCGTCTGATAATTTTCCCAATGAGGTCTTGTGATAATTGCATTGAACAAAAGTGACTTTTTAGATTTTTCACGTTCTCAATTATTTGCGATCAACGCCGCCTCCCCTGACGGGGCGCCCCCGCGTCGGATCATTAACATTGAGCAAACAAAAATACCAAGAAACTGCCCCGCCGTCCCCCGCAAGGGGCCCTGAGGCAAAGGAGACCTCATATCTGCTATTTTCATCATAACGGTGTGAGCCCATCCTTTCATATCCGTTTCTACAGAGCAGATTTTTTTGGATTATTTCGACTTTTTCAGTAAGCGTAAATGGCTGGACAGTCCATACTCCCTGCTATGGGGACCTTCCTGACCGTCACTGATGAGCTGATACGAAACGGCGAATGCACGGATATTTACTTCATCCGGACTGAAGAGGCATTAAAAAACGACAACCTCAACCCGCATGTTGTCATGGAAGTAACTGCAACGTCTCTGCCGGACTCGTGGGCAGTCTCCTGCGGACTTGCCGATGTGCTGGCTCTTCTTGACGGGGTCCCGGTGACGGTCG
>JAKLGN010000035.1:0-6227 GCA_022710665.1 Methanoregula sp.
CTGGGTAAAAATATTCAAGCAGGGTCTGGTCGATCCGGATCAGATTTTCGATCGCGATCATGAGCGCGATGAAAAATTATTCGTGCCGGACCCGCTCCAGATTCCGTGCTACAGGATTTACCGAACCAGGACATTTTCCATCTCTTTCCTGACCGTGCTACACTGTAGCACACACAGTTAAATACAAGCGCTTCAATACAATAGCATATGCAGGACGAGTGCCACCGCATTCATGAGGGTCTTTTCGCCCGTGAATGTCTTTATCTCCCTTAACTCACCCGCCCGCTGCATCAGTGAAACCGTTTCTGAACAGCTTTCGAACGCAGGGACCGCATGGTCACGCGTTTCTGGCTTTTTTAGCTTTTATTATTATCAGTTTTATTTCTGGTATTGAGTAAGCCCTCTGGTTTGCACTCAGATTCTTGTGTGAATGCAGGGGGTTGTTGTTGGAGTTGTTACGTGTGAGAGGAAAGGAAATCCGTCTGGAACGAATCATGAACCGCAATACGAAAAAAACGGTCATCATACCGATGGACCACGGGGTCACGAACGGGCCGATCGCGGGGCTCATCGATATGGGACAGGCCGTGAACCTGGTAGCCGAGGGCGGGGCCAATGCCGTGATCGGGCATGTCGGCCTCGCGCTCCACGGCCATCGGCAGAGCGGGCGGGACGTGGGACTGATCCTGCACCTGTCCGCAAGCACGATGCTCGGGCCGGACCCGAACGAGAAGGTGCTGGTGAACTCAGTGCAGAACGCCCTGAAGATGGGCGCCGACGCGGTCTCGATGCACGTGAACATCGGCGCGGAGTCCGAGAGCCGCATGCTGCAGGACCTCGGGAACGTTGCGGTGGAATGCATGGAATGGGGCATGCCGCTCCTTGCGATGATGTACCCGCGGGGCAAGGACATCAAAAAGGCAAACGATCTCGAGCAGGTCAAGCTCGCGGCCCGGGTTGCGGCGGAATTAGGCGCGGATATTGTCAAGACCGTGTATACCGGCGACCCGGAGAGCTTCCGCGAAGTCACCCGGGGCTGTCCGGTGCCGGTCGTGGTGGCCGGAGGTTCCAAGACCGATGACCGCACAACACTGGAACTGATAGAAGGGGCAATGGCGGGCGGGGCGGCCGGGATCTCGATCGGCCGGAACGCCTTCCAGCACAAGAGCCCGGCGAAGTTCGTCCGGGCAGCGGCCTGTATCGTGCATGCGAACAAGAGCGTGGATGAAGCGCTGAAAATTCTCGAGGTGTAATCATGATAGGAAAGGAGATCAGGATCGAACGGATCATCAACCGGAACACGGGGAGATCGGTCATCGTGCCGATGGACCACGGGTTCTCGATGGGACAGATTGAGGGACTGCTGGACATGACAAAGGTCATCTCGGAGGTAAGCGACGGGGGCGCAAACGCGATCATCCTCCACAAGGGGCTCGTCAAGCGCGGGCACCGGAAGCATGGCCGCGATATCGGCCTGTTCATTCACCTCTCGGGATCGACCTCGCTCAACCCGGACCCGAACGACAAGGTGCAGGTCTGCACGGTGGAGGAAGCGATCGCGCTCGGCGCCGACGCCGTCTCCATCCATATCAACCTCGGCTCGCCCAACGAGTCCAAGATGCTCGAAATAGGAGCAAATGTTGCCCGGGACTGCAACCGCTGGGGCATGCCGCTCCTCATCATGTGCTACCCGAGAGGTAAGGGAATCGACTCCTTCTCGCCGCAGTCAGTCGGCCACGCCGTGAGAGTCGCGGAAGAGCTCGGTGCGGACATGATCAAGACCAACTACCCGGGCAGCCCCGAGGCGTTCGGGAAGATCGTGAAGGCCTGCTCGGTGCCGGTCTTCATTGCCGGCGGGGAGAAGACCGGCGACCTCGAATCATTAAAAATCATCCGCGACTCCGTGAAGGTCGGCGGGGCCGGGGTCTGCGTGGGAAGGAACTCCTTCCAGCGCACGGACACCACGGCCTTTGTCAAAGCCCTCTGCGCCGTTGTCCACGAGAACGTGGACCCGGAGAAGGCGCTGGGGACGAAGAAGTAACCGGTGGATCATGAAGCACGATACGGGCAGAAGCATGATGACGAAAAAACGGATCCGGGGAAAACCGGAAGTGACAATGATGGGGGTTGAGACCCCCATGCCCATGGTTGCGATGGACGCCGCCTCCCCCGACGGGGCGCCCCCGCGGCGGATCAGGACGGCTTGGGATAATTTTGTCCAGCGATTGGGATCGAACCGCCTTGCCCCGCCGTGCCTCGGAAAGGCCCTGAGGCGGGGAGCCTTCGTTGGATTTCCGAGTTCTGAACATTGTTCAAACCCAGCCCGGTTCATGAGCATTTCCCCTGAGAGAAAACAACAGCAGAACGGAGCAAGAATATGAAACAGTTCTGGGTCGACATCAGACCATGGAACAAGGAGATCGCGACAACGGCGATCGAGAGCGGCGCCGATGCAATCGTTGTTGACCGGGCCGAAGATGTCCGGCGGCTGGGCAGGATCACCACGGTCGCCCCCGATGGAGATATCAAGCCCGGAAAAGACGTTGTCGAGTGCACGATCACCGACAAGGCGAGCGAGAACAGGGCGGCGGAACAGGGAAAGCACACGCTCGTCATCGCTGAAACGAGCGACTGGACGGTCATCCCGCTCGAGAACCTTGTTGCCCAGTCCGATAGGATCATCGCGAAAGTAAAGGATGAGAAAGATGCGCAGATGGCACTCCATGTGCTGGAGAAGGGCACGCACGGCATCCTGCTGAAGACAGACAGCCCGGCGATGGTGAAATCCGTTGCAGCCCTCCTGAAGTCGCCGGCCGACAGGGTCGGCCTCGTGCCCTTCAAAGTCACGAAGATCCACCCTGTCGGGATGGGCGACCGGGTCTGCGTGGACACCTGCTCCATGCTCAGCGACGGCGAGGGCATGCTGATGGGAAACACCTCCTCGGCCATGCTCCTTGTCCATGCCGAGACGCTCGAGAACCCGTACGTGGCCCCCCGCCCGTTCCGGGTGAACGCCGGGGCGGTCCATGCCTACATCCTTCTGCCGGACGGCAAGACCGCGTACTTATCCGACCTTGCCATTGGCGGCCAGGTCCTGGTCTCTGATGCTAAAGGTACTGCCCACTCCGCCATTATCGGCCGGACCAAGATCGAGCGCCGGCCCCTGCTGCTCGTGGAAGCGGAGGCCGGAAAAGCGAAGGTGAGCCTCATCCTCCAGAACGCCGAGACGATCCGGCTCGTGGGCGAAGACGGGAAGGCCATCTCGGTCGTGAACCTCCAGAAAGGCGACACCATCATGGGCTGCGTACTCGAAGGCGGCAGGCATTTCGGGATAGCCGTCAGAGAGACTATCCGTGAGAAGTGATCATGAAGGCAGGCATCATCGGAGGGACCGGGAAGATGGGGCAGTTCTTTGTCCCCGTCTTCGAACGGGCGGGGTACGAGGTGCTGGTCAGCGGGAGGAGTTCTCCGGTCACCAGCGAAGACATTGTGCGGCAGTGCGAGCTCGTCATCGTCTCCGTCCCCATCCGCAATACCTTCCGGGTCATCAACCGGATCGCCCCGCTCATGAGACCGGGCCAGATGCTCTGCGATTTCACGTCGCTCAAGGTCAGGCCGGTCGAGGCAATGCTGAAATCAGCGGCAGCGGTGGTCGGGCTGCACCCGATGTTCGGTCCGACCGTTGGCTCGTTGAAAAACCAGACCATCATTGTCTGCCCGGCGCGGGTGGAGGATGCGGCCCTGCAGAACCTTGTTGCAATCTTTGAAAAAGAAGGCGCCCGGTGTTCCATAACAACACCGGAAGAACACGACCGGATGATGGCGGTAGTCCAGGGCCTGACGCACTATGTCACGCTCTGCATGGCCGAGAGCATCCGTAAACTTGGCATTGATATTGAAACAACGCAGGAGTTCACGAGCCCCGTGTACCAGATCGAACTCTCCCTGATCGGCCGGCTCCTCTCGCAGGACCCGGAGCTCTATGCCGATATTCTCGAAGAGAATCCCTATGTGCCGGAAGTGCTCGCTGCCTGCAGGGAGTCGGCAGCCGAACTCTCGGCAATCGTGAACAACCGTGATGCCGGCGGGTTCCGGGCATTTTTTGAAGAGAACACCCGGCACCTCGGCAGTTATTGCACAAAAGGCCAGAAGACAACGGATGCCCTGATTGATTTCATGGTGAATAGATGACCACCATCACGCTCGGGCCGGAAGGCACCTTCTCCCACGAGGTTGCCCTGAAGATGAAGTGCGAACCGCTGGTCTTTGCCCCGACCATCCACGCGATCATGGCAGCCGTTGCCCGGGGCGAGGGGGACGGGATCGTCCCCATGGAGAACTCGGAGGCCGGCGGGGTGGGCGAGACCCTGGACGGGCTCCTGAAATACCCGCTCTCCATCACCGCAGAGATGTACCTGCCTATCCATCACAACCTTGCGTCCACGGTGCCGCTTGAGGAGATCCGGGTCATCTTTGCCCACCCGCAGACCCACGAGCAGTGCAGCGACCGGATCGAGGAGTGGGGCATCCCGGTCATCCACACGAGCAGCAATGCGGCAAGCGCACAGGAAGCCCGCAGGGTCCCCAATGCCGGCGCAATCCTCTCGTCTGCGGCAGCATCGTTGTACCGCCTGCCGGTCATCGTCTCTTCGGTCGAGAACAATGCCGCCAACACGACCCGGTTTGTAAGGATAGCAAAAGATCCTGCCCGGGATCCGCGGCCGGAGAAATGCAGCATCCTGATCGACCCGCAGGTGGACCGGGCCGGGCTGCTTTACGACCTGCTCGCGGCATTTGCCAGGCGCCGGATCAACCTGAGCCGGATAGAATCGCGGCCCTCGAAGCGCGGGATGGGCAGCTATGTCTTCTTCCTCGACTATACCTGGTCCCCCGAAACGCCTGCGGTCATCAGGGAATTACAGGAGATGACTACGGTGAGGGAACTCGGCTGTTACCGGAAGATCGCGGTGGGCCCATGATCGTCACGCCGCAGAAGATCCACGACGTGGACCTGGCAATGACCGCCCCCCCGTCCAAGAGCTACACGCACCGGGCGCTCATTGCCGGGGCCCTTGCGTCCGGGACAACGGAGATAGAAAATCCCCTGGATGCTGACGATACCCACCTCACGGCTGCTGCGCTCAGGGCACTGGGGGCGAACGTGCAGGAATCCCCGGGCCGGATAATCATCAACGGCTGTGACGGGGATATCCCGAACCGCGAAACAACCCTGCTGGACCTCGGGAATTCCGGTACCAGCCTCCGCCTCCTGGCCTCGCTTGGCATGCTCTGCCGCCACCCGGTCATTCTTACGGGAAACAGCCGCATGCAGGAACGGCCGGTGGAGCCGCTTGCAGAAGCGCTCAATACCCTGGGCGGTTCGGTCGATTTCCTGAGAAATCACGGCTTTCCCCCGATCCAGGTCAGCGGGAAGCTGACCGGAGGACCGGTGGCCATTGACGGGTCCGTGAGCAGCCAGTTCATCTCCTCGATCCTGCTGGCTGCTCCCTATGCAGGGCAGGACGTGGATGTGACGATCCCCCTGCCCCCGAAATCCGCTTCCTACCTCGATGTAACGGTTGACGTGATGCAGGCCTTTTCGGGCCGGGTCAGGCGTACCGGTTATGACCGGTTTGTTGTCAGCACAGAGGATCGGTACCGGGGAAGGTCCTACAGGGTCGAGGGCGATTATTCCTCGGCATCGTACTTCCTCGCCCTCGCGGCCATCTGCGGCGGCAGGGTCATGGTCAGAAACCTCAACCCGGGGTCCGTGCAGGGAGACCGGCGGTTCCTCGACGCCCTCGCTGCCATGGGGTGCCGGGTTACGTTCGGGGATGCTACGGTAACCGTTGAACACAGCGGGGACCTCCACGGTATCACGGTCGACATGTCAGCATCGCCGGACACTGTCCAGACGCTCTGCATGGTTGCAGCCATGGCAAGGACCCCCACCACCATCACCGGGATCAGTCATTTAAAGTTCAAGGAGAGCGACCGTATCAACGGGACCGCAGAACGCCTGCGGAAGCTGGGCGGCCGGGTGGACATCGGTGACGATTCCATGACCATCCGGCCGGCCCCGCTGCATGGCGGGATTATCGACCCGGCAGAAGACCACCGGACTGCGATGAGTTTTGCTGTCCTGGGGCTTGGCTCGGGGGGGATTACCATCACGGATGCAGAGTGTGTGAACAAGTCGTTCCCGGGGTTCTGGGAGCTACTGAGAC
>JAKLGN010000035.1:6327-9955 GCA_022710665.1 Methanoregula sp.
GTACCGGTATGAAGAGGATTGTATTCTGCGGTTTCCGGGGTACGGGAAAGACCGGGATCGGGAAGATCGTTGCGGAGCGCACCGGCCTCCCTTTCCTTGACACGGATACCCTGATCGAGCAGCAGACCGGCAGGTCCATCCCGGACATCTTCCACGAGGACGGCGAGGAGCGCTTCCGGGAAGAGGAGCGCCGGGTCATTGCCGGCCTGCCAAAAAGCGGTGCCGTGATCAGCACCGGGGGAGGCGTTGTCACCGACCCGGTCAACATGGAGCTGCTGCGGCGGGACAGCGTCATGGTTCTCCTGCACGCGGATATCGATACCATTGAAGCGCGGCTCACAAAAAAACCCCGTCCGCCGCTGACCGGGCTCCCCCTGCGGGAAGAGATCGCTGAGATGATGGACCGCCGGCGGCAGCTGTACCATGCCGCGGCAGATCTCTGCATTGACACCAGCGGGACCACGCCGGATGCGGCGGCGGCAATGGTCATGCACCTGCTCCGGCAGGGAACTATCCTTGCAAAAAACCGGGCCCCCTGCATCAGTTTCTTCCGGACGGGGCGGATCCCCCCGAAATGCATGGAACGGCTCCTGAAGGTCCTCGACGAGACCCCCCCCGACCCACTCACGCGCCTCATGGGCGTTGCCGGTTACCCCTGCGCCCACAGCAAGGGGCCGTTCCTCTTCAATGCCCTGTTTGCGGCCTACGGTCTCGATTACCACTACACGTGGTTCGAGGACCCGGAACTCAACGAGATCCTGAGCGTGGCACGCCACCTGGATGTCAAGGGGCTCTCGGTCACGATCCCGTTCAAGCAGGAAGTAATCCCGCTCATCGATGAGGTCGAAGAGCACGCGGCACAACAGATCGGTGCCGTGAATACCGTGGTCTTTGCCTGCGGCACGGCAACGGGCTACAACACGGACTGGATTGGGGTCCGAAAACCGCTTGTAGACCTGAAGGGGGCAAAAGCGGTGCTGCTCGGTGCCGGGGGTGCGGCAGCAGGAGCCGCATTCGCCCTGACCGACCTCGACATGGAAACAACCATCCTGAACCGCACACCGGCAAAGGCACAGGTGCTCGCCGAACGGTTCGGTTGCACATGGGGAGCATTGTCGGACTTTGACTCGATCCACCCCGATCTCGTGGTCAACGCGACCCCGCTCGGCATGAACCCGGGTGACCTGAGCCCCCTCCGCGATGACCAGCTGCGCCCGGGAATGACCGTCTTTGACCTCGTCTACACCCCGCCCGTCACCCCCCTGATCGAGGCAGCACGGCGGGTGGGCTGCAGGACCATCACCGGCACCGAGATGTTTATCGGCCAGGCACGGGAACAGTTCTACCTGTTCTTCGGCATCGATGTGCCCCATGAGAAGATCCGGGAGCTGCTCCCATGAACACCTTTGGCAGAAATTTCCGCATCACAACCTTTGGCGAGAGCCACGGCAAAGCACTCGGCGCCGTCATCGACGGCTGCCCGCCCGGTATCCTCCTTGACGAGACCGACATCCAGGCACTCCTTGACCGGCGCCGCCCGGGAAGGTCGCCCCTCTCCTCGCCGCGGCAGGAAGCCGACCGGGTCGAGATCCTCTCCGGGGTCTTTGAAGGAAAGACCACGGGAACCCCCGTTGCGATGATCGTGCGGAACCAGGATACCCGGTCGGGGGATTACGAGGACCTCCGGGAGGTCTTCCGGCCCGGCCACGCGGACTTCACGTACCAGGAAAAGTATGGCATCCGCGATCACCGGGGCGGCGGCCGGAGCTCCGGGCGGGAGACCATCGGGCGGGTTGCTGCCGGCGCCCTTGCCATGAAGCTGCTCGCAATGCACGGGATCGCGGTTGCCGGCAGGATCGTCTCGGTCCACGGGAAGACAGAACCAGCTGCCATCGAGGCCGAGATCCTTGGAACAAAAAACGCCGGGGACTCCGTGGGGGGTATTGCCGAGATCGTGGCAACGGGCTGCCCCGCGGGACTGGGCGACCCCGTCTTTGGGAAACTGGATGCCCTGATAGCCGGGGCGATGATGGGGATCGGTGCGGTGAAAGGCGTTGAGATAGGGGACGGGTTTGCTGTTGCGGAGAAGTTCGGGAGCGTGAACAACGACCTCATGACAAAGGACGGGTTTGCCTCCAACCATGCCGGCGGCATCCTCGGGGGCATTTCAAGCGGGCAGGACATCATCGTGCGGATCGCCGTGAAGCCGACCCCGTCCATTGCAAAGACCCAGCAGACCCGGGACATCAACGGCAAGGTTGTGGATATCTCTGTCGGCGGCAGGCACGACCCCTGCATCCTGCCCCGGATCATACCGGTCGCCGAGGCGATGCTCGCTCTGGTGCTCGCTGACTCCCTGCTGGAGGTGAGGAAATACCGGTAAATTGTTGCACTCCTAAAAAAGCGGTCAAAAACAAACTGCAACGAGAATTACGATGGGACCACGGGTGCTCGCCGCCTCGTCGGGGCTCGCCCCGTGGAGCATGACTGTGTCCGTCTACCGTGTGAAACATTTTGCCCGGAATCGGGGTCAGGGCGGCTTGTCCCCGCATGCTGCCTCCCCCGTTGGGGGAGAGAGGGGGTCACCCTCCCAAGTACCCCTGAGCAGAGGGCACATGGTTTCCTATGAAAATTGCATTGAACAAAGGTGATTTTTCAGATTTTTCCCGTTCTCGATTATGTGCGATCAACGCCGCCGCCCCTGACGGGGCGTCCCCCCGCGGTGGATCAATAACCCTGAGCATACAAAAAACACGGAACTGCCCCACGGTGCCCCGCGAGGGGCACTACATCGGCGA
The DNA here is from genome assembly GCA_022710665.1 of Methanoregula sp. Lineage (GTDB taxonomy): Archaea > Halobacteriota > Methanomicrobia > Methanomicrobiales > Methanospirillaceae > Methanoregula. The sequence goes on from JAKLGN010000035.1 coordinate 9,126, forward strand.
GCCCTCGTATCTGCAATTTTCATCATTCCGGTGTGAACCGATCCATTCAGACCTGTTTCTAAAGATCACAAATTTTATCTATCTTGCACCGGGGGAACGACCCGAATCTCAGCATCTATTATTTTCTGAAGCAGTTTTCTCCGTTGCCTTTTTTCCCGGCCATCAAAAATAAAGAACTCGTAGGTATCCCAGATGGTAGCCCAGTTGAAAATGATGATGATCCCCCCGATGGCCTGTCCGGGAACCGATGCCATCCAGTCCGCATGCTCAACGGAGTATGCCAGATAGACCAGGGCAACCAGGATATTGAATCCGGTAAAAGCAAGGGCAGTTCTTCGTTCCCTCAAAAAAATTGCCCAGTCGCGGTCGTGCTCCGTGAGAAGGACGCGAAAATGATGGCGGATGGCATCGGGGATCCCTGTTTTTTGCCCGGCATCCGGTACGCCCGGGGCCTGTATCCCGAGGGTCAGGGGACTCGACAGCGTGCCGGCAAACACGTTACGGAGAATCGCCTCTTCTGCCTCCGTTGTCAGTTCTTTTTCCGGCAATGGACCTAGATCATCAGGATCCAGCAACTGGTCCATGGTCTTGAAGTTCAGGTTCACGATGGTCCGCCCGTTCTCCTGGTGCCGGTCAGCCCTGATGACTTTCATTCTGTTTCTCCAACTATCTCTCTGGTACGTATATCAGATCAGGTTCAGGTATTTCTGTCTTTTTAAACACGCCTTGTCCTCCATCGTTCCCGGCGAGGGAACCCGGCCCCGCAGGGTGTGCCCGTTCTCAGGCGGGTCCTGCGTTCTGATGGGGGGAACGTTCGGAATACCCAAAAG
>JAKLGN010000036.1 GCA_022710665.1 Methanoregula sp.
CGAGATCATGAAAACCCGCGCGGTACAGGGGCTTTTCCCCGGGGTCCTTTCCGAGGATCTCCTCGACCTTGTTGTCCGGCAGACCACGGTGAGCGGGGACCTCCGCGTGGGGATCGACCTTTTAAAACGTGCTACACTCTCCGCGGAAAGGGCTGCAAAGCGCAGCATTGAACGGGAGGATATCTGCGGGGCCTACGAGGTCTCCAGGTACCTGCACCTGAACTACACCATAAAGACACTCAAAAACGAGGAACGCCTCATCATGCGGTCACTTGCAGAGCGCAGCACGCGAGAGCACGAGATGAACGCGGGAGATGTATATAAGGAGATAAAAGAATCGAACGCCATAGGGTACACCCGGTTTTATGAGATTGTCAAAAAGATGGATGCTATGCGCCTTATCAATCTGCAGTATCGTGAGGGAAAAGGCAGGACGAGGATCATCACACTCAGGTACGAGCCGGAAAAGGTTCTCGAGTACCTCAGGTGACCTGCCCTTCATCACCACGTCGCACATATTTCAAAATTATTATCTATTAAAAACCCCTCTTGTATGATGCAGGGGTTTTCTTTCATGTTAAGTGTAAACGAACTGGCACTCGAGATATTTGATAACCTGGCCGACCGGGCCGAGGAATTCAATTGCGCATTCCACGAACTGGACAATGGCGCCCGCATTGTAGACTGCGGTGTGAGCACGCGGGGCGGCTATGCGGCCGGTAGTGAATTTACCGCGATTTGCATGGGCGGTCTGGGCGAGGTCAACTTCCGTATGGGGCAGATCAAGGAATTTCCGATGCCGTTCATCGAAGTTCTCACTGATTTTCCGGCCATATCGTGCCTCGGCTCCCAAAAAGCGGGGTGGACTGTCAAGGTCGGTAACTACTTTGCCATGGGAAGCGGCCCTGCGCGGGCGCTCTCCCTCAAGCCCAAACACACCTTTGAGGTTATTGAATACGAGGACGACTTTGACTGTGCCGTCATCTGTCTGGAGAGCGACCATCTCCCGAACGCTGAGGTTATGAGCAAGATTGCCGAGGAATGTCATATCGATGTCGCCAATGTCTGCGCTGTTGTCGCGCCAACCTCGTCCATCGTCGGGTCAATCCAGGTTTCCGGACGATGTGTCGAAACTGCGATCTACAAGCTCAACGAGCTCGGATTTGATACCAGAAAAATTATTGCTGCGATAGGAACAGCACCAATACCACCTGTCCGCGGACCCAAACTCGCGATGGGCGTGACGAATGACGCCACCATTTACCATGGCAGGATCAATCTGACCCTCAAGGCACCCGAGATCAAGGACTATCTCGAGAAGATCCCAAGCAACAAGTCCAAGGGATACGGTAAGCCGTTCAACGAGATTTTCAAGGAAGCCGGGTATGACTTTTATAAGATCGATACCGCGCTATTCTCTCCCGCAGAGGTAATCATAAACGAGCTCACATCGGGCGACGTGTATCATGTCGGTGCTGTAAATACTGATGTTACCCTGAAGTCATTCGGGTTGCTGAAGTAGCCGGTCATTTTTTTTACTCAATACCCCCATTGGACTGTCCACACCCTATCTTAACGTACTGCACATTCACGATAATCCATTTCTTGGGCGATTGTGGGGAAGGCTGGAGGTTTATATACCTTTTATTGGGGAAAGGGTGGCCGGATCCCGGTCGTTTCAGCGGTCCGGCAGTCAGGAAGTATCAGTCAGTCCGTTTCAGGGAAAGCAGGTACGGGATAACAACAAGCACGACAACGAGTATCCCCATGAACTGCAGGAAAAAAAACATCAGCTGTTCACGGTACTGATCATAGAACCTCAGGTCAAAGGCATATGATCTGTTCCATTGGATAAGAGTCGAATTGTCAGATAACCTCGTCACATTGGCCCCGGCACTCAGACCGGCTAGGAGCGGGTTTCGTACATCGAATTCCTGAGGTATCGTTACATTCACGTGATAGGATTTATCAAAAACTCCCTGAAGGTGGTTGTCCCGGAGAGGTGCGATGTATGTTACCGTATAATTCCCCTTCGCAAAGGTAATGAACTGAGGCCGCCCCCATGCTGTGCTGTGGTTGAATGCAGCCGGGGCTCCGTTTGCAGTGAGGTTTATCCCGCCCACTGCCATTGGCACACTTTCCCCCATGTACCCGATATCAGCAAATTCATAGCGGGAAGTATCGGTGATCTGAATGGATGCCCGGTACGCTGTACCATTCGGGAATACCAGATAATCTGCTGACAGGGCACCTGCAGGAGGACCCAGAACAAGCAGGATTATAAGTGCAGCGCAGAGAGCAGCGAGGGCAGATCCGCATTGATCTCGGTAGGAGGTTCGCATTGTTTGATCACCGTATCCGGGTCCTTGAGGAGATGCCCGGTGACGACACAGACAATTCGCTCGTTGTGGTCAAGAGCACCCATCAGGGCAAGTTTACGTACGCCGGCAACTGATGCTGCTGAAGCAGGTTCAACACCGATACCTTCCTTTCGGGCAAGATCGCGCTGCATCTGAAGGATCTCATCATCAGTTACGGTCTCTGCAAGGCCGCCTGTTGCGCGGATGGCTGTCAGGGCTTTCTCCGCATTGACCGGTGCACCGATCCGTATTGCGGTTGCAATGGTCTCCGGGTTTTTCTCGGAAATTACTTCCGGAAGGTTCTCCCGGATTGCCCGCACAACCGGGCTGGATCCCTGGGCCTGGATACCGGTCATCATCGGGAGCCGGTCTATGAATCCGAGTTCCTCAAGTTCCATGAATCCCTTGTGGACCGCAGAGATGTTGCCGGCATTTCCCACCGGCAGTACGAACCGGTCCGGGACTTCCCCGAGCTGGTCAAAGGCTTCAAAGCCGATAGTCTTCTGTCCCTCGAGCCGGTAAGGGTTGATGGAATTAAGAAGATAGAGGCCGTGGGAGAGGCAGAGTTCGTGAACCATCTCGAGAGCCTGGTCAAAGTTGCCACGGATGGAGATTACCTTTGCCCCGTGCATCAGGGCCTGGGCAATCTTTCCCACAGCAACCTTTCCGGCTGGCAGCAGGACAACCGCCGGGATGCCTGCTTTTGCTGCATAAACCGCTAGGCTGGCGGATGTGTTCCCGGTGCTTGCGCAGGCCACGCTCTTCTTTTTGAGCTGGAGTGCCATCGAAACACCAACAGTCATCCCCCGGTCCTTGAACGAGCCGGAGGGATTCATACCCTCGTGCTTGGCATACAGATGGGGAAGGCCCATCTCCTTTCCGAGTCGTTCAAGGTGGTAGAGCGGGGTGCCTCCTTCTCGTAAGGTGACCGGCGGGATAGTGACAGGCAGCAGTTCCTTGTAGCGCCAGACAGAAAGCGGCCTCCTGCTCCAGGTCTGTTTTTTTACCGTGATCGTATCAAGGGGATACCTGACCGCGAGGAGATGGCCGCATTTTTTACAATTATAAATGATCTCGTCAGCGGGGAAGGTCGCTCCACAGTTGACGCATGCGAGATGATACATGAGGATGTTTTGGCCCGCTGAATACATAGAGGGTGCGGTTTCATTCCTTGCCGGAAAAAGATCCCCTCCGCAACAATCCCATCAGAAAGATCATCGCTCGCTGGTTTCATGGGCGAGAGAGTGGTAGAGGGCGTCTCTGCGATCTTTCTCTACCGGGAGATGAAGACGGGTTGTTGTGACAGCAGCAGGATCGATGTCGGTAAAGACCAGCTGTTCCGCTTCATTCGCCCGGGAAATGACCGTGCCGTTGGGATCCGCTGTCATGGAATTGCCCGGGTACGTATCGACCGGTGTTGTTCCGGTCGTATTCACACCGATGATGTACATCTGGTTTTCGGCAGCCCTTGCAGTGATGAAGAGCTCCCAGTGTCTCAGCCTTTGTGCCGGCCATGCTCCCGGGACAAAAACTACCTGGACTCCTTTTTGTGCATAGAGCCGGAAGATCTCGGGAAAACGAAGATCATAGCAGATCGCAATCCCGCACGTGAACGGCCCGAGTGGGAAGATCCCGAGATCGTTTCCTTGTGCGTAACCTGATTGTTCATTGCCGGGGCTGAACAGGTGTATCTTTGAGTACGTCGCAAGCACCCTGCCATCATCTGCGATAACGACTGCGGTATTGCGCGGCAGTGATTGACCGGTTTGACGGAAGGAGCCGAGAATACTGATCCGGTGTTTTTGTGCGAGCTTCCGAAGTCCGGTTACGATACTCCCGTCCAAGTCCTGGGTGTTCCTTGAGGACTGCGGATCCCAGCCGGTAGCGAACTGTTCGGGAAAGCAGATCAGGGCAGCACCGGAGGCAGCTGCGTGCCGTACCAGTATGCCGGCTTTTTCAAGAGTCTTTTCCGGCTCCTCCCAGATGCTGGAGATCTGGGCACTGCAAATCCTGATCAGGGACGGATTCTGCATAAACATGCTCCCTTAAACAATATGCGGGGTTCTTTGCACGCCGAATGTAATCAGGTCAACGTTTAAGCCGGCTGGTGCTGAGGAGGAAAACACCAGGAAATGGAGAGCAACAACCCGTACTTTAATGATCATGACACCAGTGAGTGTGCCAAAAAGAGGTATCCTGCTCCCTGTCAGCATCAGTATGAACAATGCGAGATCCCAATCCTGCATGATATCCACCTGCCACGGGAGGAAATGCGATCCTGATACCGGTAAGGACAACCTGGATAGCTATGGCAATGAACATCAAACCCATCAGAAGGTTAATTGCCCGGTATTCCCGCTGGCCTCTTTTCCACATGATCTATCTTGAATTTGTCATTATTTAATAGGTTATCAGGACGGAAAGAATGAACGCGGAGAAGACCACACCTACGGCAGACAATGGCAGAGCGATTGCTTCGGTCATAAGAACTATCGTTGTTGTTATCGCTCTCCGGCACGGCAATCATGGGAATGACAAAAGGCATGACCGCAATATCATCCGCATCCGCTCGTATTTTCCGTTGCTGGCAGGTTGGTCTGATTTCTTTTTGGTACAGACCATCTCCATATCGAGACCGAACAGCAGTATTCCTCTGGCAATACGGAAGGACTCAAAGCTGATCCCGAAAATCGGGAGGATCCTGGCACCAGGCACAGCAGCAAAGAGCAGGATAAAAACAACATACCAGCAGAAGTCACGGGCTATCACAAACCGAGAAGATTTGTTTTGCGCAGTTGTAAAGGAAACATTGATCAGGGTTGCATTGAAAGAATTTACGATTTCAGAATAGGAGATATCGCCAGCAGTGCGAAGCTGAGGACATCTTCTTCCATCAAGCACAGAGCAGCTGCGATTATGGTTTTTTTAAAATGAGTTCCCGAGATTATTTTTTTTTGGCATAGTCTCATTTTAACCACCAACCCATAATCGAAATCATGACGTGAAATCTGCCTGAGAGGGATCTCGAAGATTTTGATTAAAAAAAAGTATTCCAGGCTTACTCAAGACAATGATAACGCTCCAGGGGCTTCGCCCCGCCGCTATGGCGCCCTAGTTGCGATACGGTATCCCCAAATCGACGTCCAGGGATGTAGGAGGAATCACATGCGCCCCCGCCCCCTTGGGGGCGGGCTGGCGCGAGGGGGTCGATATTCGAGTAAAAAATTAGTGGCTAGATTGAGACTATACCCTTTTTTTGGGGGGGTGCCCCTTTTTTTAAGCAATGGTATCCTCCGTTGGGGCTTGAGGAGAAGTTCCCGATAACGTCAGAGTTTTTGAAAGATTTTACCAGGATGAAAAAAATCAGTATTCATACAGCACGGACTCATCAATCCGCGTGTATGTGCAAAGTTCCTCTGGTTTGAAATGAAGAGCTATCTCCCGGGCTGCACTCTCTGGTGAATCTGACGCGTGGATGACATTGCGTCCGATATCTATACCGTAATCGCCGCGAATGGTCCCGGGGGCTGCTTCCTGCGGGTTTGTCGCACCGATCACCTTACGGACAATCGACACAACATTCCGCCCCTCCCATACCATCAGAAAGACCGGGCCTCCCATAATATACTGCTTAAGGGAGGGGAAGAAGGGTTTTGAGATATGTTCCCTGTACTGGTCACTTACCCGTGATTCCGGCAATTTCTCGAAACGGGCAGCGACAATCTTTAAACCCTTTCTCTCGAACCGGGAAACGATCTCCCCCACAAGACCGCGCTGGAGACCATCAGGTTTGACCATGACAAAGGTGCGGTCCATAAGGAATTTCACTCCTTCTTGCTGGCAGCTTTTCTGCCTGCAGCGGTCCATTCAACCCTGCGGGGAACTCTGCCGAGCTTGTGGTTGTTCGCGCACTTGGTGCTGCAGAAGTAAAAGATGGTCCCGTCCTTTTTTACAAGCATCCTACCCGTACCCGGCTCAAGAAGAACACCACAGAAGGTGCAGACATGCTGTTCGACCATGACCTTCACCGCCTCGACATTTTCTTTGCTTCGCGCTCGGTTTCAAGGAGCATAATAATATCTCCTTCACGGATAGGACCTACCGTATTGCGCGTAATGATCCGGCCTTTGTTGTTGCCATCAAGGATGCGGCACTTTACCTGCATTGCCTCACCGTGCATGCCGGTTGAACCGATAACCTCAATAACTTCCGCCGGCGTTGCATCGTCTGCCATAAAACGACCCTCACGCCTTCAGCGCGGCGAGCTGCTTTGCAAGGTCGTCGATCGTTTCTTTTGCCTTGCCGGGCTTGACAATCGCTGCAGCAGCTGAGCCTACGTCGAGACCGCTGGCGGCACCGATATCGTTCTGCTTATTGATGAAGATATACGGGATCTTCTTTTCGTCGCAAAGAGGACCGAGATGCATGACGATCTCTTCGGGTTCGACATCGGCACCGATAACCACAAGAGCTGCAATCCCACGCTCAATGGCTTTTGTCGCCTCGTTGGACCCCTTCTTGATCTTTCCGGTATCTCTCGCAACCTCAAGGGCTTCAAGTGCCTTGTTCTGGAGCTCCTCTGGAGCCTCGGTTTTTACGTAACCTTTTGCCATAACTCACCTCATTCAGGAGTTCTTATGCTCCTTCATTACTCATCAGTCAGCAATGATGTAGCCATATCAATTCGACAGGAACGGAAATAAAGGTTTGTGCACGGTGTGTCTTCCCCTCGCGCGGACAGGAGACCGGCGCCAGGATTCATACAGATCCGTAAAATCCTGGAAGCCGGTAAATGACCGTGCCTCTGGACGAATAGATTTCCATGAGTTCCTCTGTCGGGACCGTCACGTTATAGCGCTCGCGCTCCGGATCCCCGATATAGAGAAGTGTTGCATTGTATTTTCTCATCAGGGGGATGGTCATCTTTGGATCCTCGTAGATTGCACGGATATCTGCAGGGCGGTCAGCGTACCAGCCGTCATCGTTTCCCCTCCACATGAACTCATGAAACGGCTGGCCGACAACTGCCGGGATACCGGTGAACGATGAGACACGCGAGTAGTACGAGTAGTCGCCCTTTTCCGCCTCCACGAGAATTTCGCTTCCGTCCAGTGACCGGAGGTACGTTATCGCACCGGCATCGGCAGGGTGCTGCGTGGAAAGGTAAGCGAGCCCGTCCAGTGTACCGGCCGTCAAACTGAAGGGTGCGATCACAGCAAAGGGGAGGGCGAACAGGAGTGTGACAACGAGGACCGTCAGGGTTGCTGACGTTCTTTTGGAAACGGGAGGAAGCCGCAGCGAAGCCGTGAACCATTGTCCAGTCATGACAAATGCAGAGGTACCGAGCATCAGCCATGCCGGAAGGTAGCACTTGAAAACCGTATTCATCCTGAAGTATGTTTCCCCCATGTTGTCCTTCATGTACACGAGTTCGCACGCAATGAGGATCGCAAGCCCGAAGGCAGCGATGGTGTCGGGAAGGTCCCGGTCGGCTTTTGCCACAAAATACACGAGCGGAATGACAGCAATTGCTGCTGCTGCATAACCCGCCAGGGCAAACGGAATGCATACGAGCAGGAGCAAGGGCTTTTTCCGGATTTCCGGAACAAGGAGCGCAATGAAGATGGCAATGAAGATCCCATTCACCCAGAGAAACTCCAGCGGATCTGAAGGAGCCCGGACAAGGGCGATTGCCCCGGTATGGGTCTTCAGCTGAAGATAGAATGGCAGGTAGTAGAGGATTGAGAGCAGCGGGACAGCAGCCAGAAACGCCCATGCGGTATTGTCCGGGGAAGTCCGCGTCCTACGCAGAATGAGGATCGCAGTGACAAGCACGAGCGGGGCATAGAGAAGAACATCCCAGGTATTGAAGAGCGGCATGGACCCAAGGCATATCGTTACAAGTACTATGATCCAAATTTTTCCCGTCCGCTCCAGTGTCAACCAGCGTTTGTATGCATACAGGAGAAGAAAGAGCAGGAAAACCTGGTTGAATATCGATACAACATGCGCATGGACATCTCCCCAGACGAACGAGAAGAGCGGGAACTCATTGATGGTATTGGTGATCGTCCGCGTCCCCAGCCACGAGAGCGAGGCATCATAGGTGGGGTTTACGGCCCTTCCCGTGATGATCTGGAAGACGAGCGCCGGATTCGGGAGTATGAGCGTGACAAGGGGGAGCCAGCGGAAACGGTCAAGAAGCAGCGTGCCGATGGCATACAGGCTTACTGCTGAAAGGGCAAAAACGGTTGGCAGTGAGAGATTGAACGCGACAGTCGACGGTACTCCCGCAACAATCGCAAGGCACCCGAGCATCCAGTACCCGAGATAGTAATAGACATTCAGATAACCCCCGGAGAACCATGGGTCAAACGGCGGGACAACCGGATTCCTTATCACAGAAGCAAGGAACCCGTGATCCATGAACTTCTCGGCATAGGAAATACTCGGGTTGGCGAAGCGGACATCCAGCATGAACAAGAAAGCGATGAGGAAAAGAGCCTCCCAGTGCCATGCGGACTTTATGTCAGCGAGGGAATATTCATGCCGGTACAGGTGAAATGCGATGAAGGTAAGGAACGGCAGAAGGGAGAGGTGGACGGGAAGGTGCACAAGACCTAAGTACCATGATATGAGCGTAAAGAGGAGGACAGAAGCCGGGAATGCTGCGGGAAATGCGAAACTCCCGAACGTCTTTTTAAGCGCAGGATAGAGCGATAGCTGGAGAAGCGTGAGGATAACGAGCCAGCTGACGACACAGAAGATCTGCTGTTCAGTGCTCACGGGGCGTTTCCCCCCCCCAGTTTTGAGTTCAGCGCATCCCTGATGCTGGGAATAACCCAGTCCCCAAAGTAGTAAATTGAGACAATTCCCCCAGCAAGGGTGACAAGGTTCTTGATCAGGTGGTCAATGATTGCTATCAGGGTTGCAATGGTTGGCGAAACTCCGGCGAGGAGAAAGGTTGACCAGAGGGCAAACTCGTACGTCCCGATTCCACCTGGGGTCAATGGAACAGCTTTGACAAGGTTCCCGATAACTATTGCGAGAACGAGAACCGCAAAGGGGATCTGCTGTTCAAACATGAGGGCTACTGCAAGACAGACCAGAACATCGAGGAGCCAGATGATAATGGAGGATCCGCCAAGCAGCAGGATGGATTTTACCGAAAGGGATGCCCGCCGGATCTCGTGCAGCATCGTCAGGATGATGCGGATGTACCGGTTCTGTGTCGAAAACTTCCCGATCAAAAGAAGAAATACAAAAAAAAGGATCCCGGCTGCAAGAGGCAGGACAATGATCGTGTAGAACCACGAGGGGGCATTGAGCACGAAAAGAACCGATACCGCCCCAAGGAGAGCCACGGTGAAGATATCGAATACCCGCTCAACCACGATAGAGGAAACCCCCTCAGAGTAGGTGGAACCGTATTCGTGTTTCAGGATGAAGACCCGGACAAAGTCTCCGAGGCGTGCCGGAACGATGATGTTCACGGTCTGGCTGACGAAAATGCAGGCTGTCGAGACCATGATGCCGACCCGGTATCCGATATTGCCCA
>JAKLGN010000037.1 GCA_022710665.1 Methanoregula sp.
ATGGGGTATGATTATATCTTCCTGTGATTTGGATGGTATATACAAAAGAAAAAAATTCTTCATAAGGAATTTTACCGTAACACCGGAGCCGACATGCTTTCAACTTCCCCGTTGGAAATTCAACGGGACTATCCAATATTATGCGCTCACGTTCGAAGACGATCGCTATTGTTACAATAAATATCGGTCGGATCTTAAAGACCGTTGTGAAAAATTCCTGAAACCTGTCAAAGAAGGTGAAAAACCGTGGCAATTACAAATTCTCAACGGAGTCAGAGTCAACAGAACGCCAGAATATGATCAATGCACGATGAGAGTTGAATCCGAAAAACCGCTTTGTTACAAAAACTACAGCCGTCCGGTTAATAATACAGCCCTCATTCTAAAGAATCCGGCAGTCTATTGCGAGAAACGGAGCGATATACCCTTGGATAACCAGACTCCCATGGAATCCCCCGGCCTTACCCGATACAGCTCTACCTCATCAGATGCTGCGGTATACACGTTTGGTGAACCAGCCATTGCAACCGCTCGCCACATAAATCCCGTTGAAGCTCTCTACTGCACTATCCTGCGGTTCCTTGGCGGGAGGTGCGAGTGATGCTCTACGAGACCCGGTTCCTCCTTGCCCTCGTCACAACATGGACTATCGAGATCCCGATACTCATTGCGCTTATCCGGGTCGTCTTCCGGGACAAGACCTTACCATTAACGAAGATCATCGGGACCGGGGCACTCTGCACCGCCCTCACGCTCCCCTATCTCTGGTTCATCCTGCCACCGTACGTTGACGCGGCATATTATGTCCGGATCGGCGAGACTCTGGTATTTCTTGTCGAGGCATTCATCCTCAACCGCCTGCTCGGGCTCAGGCCTGTCGTTGCCGTGGTCTGCTCGTTTGTGATGAACATGGCATCGTTCCTCCTCGGGTTTGTTCTGCTCTGAACCGGGTGTGGTGCTTTAGTGCGGAGCATTGCATACCCCCCCATGGCATATGGGGGAATTGTTTTGTACCCATGCGCTCTCACCCGGCCCCTTTTCATTGTGCCGGCATCCTTTTCTGTCGTAAAAATATGAAAAAAATCGGCACTGGAGAAATCATATAAAAATCTTGACGCACTCGGGGGCTTCGCCCCCGCCACTGGGGCATCCCCGATTAGGATAGTGCCGTATTACCTGTACAAAAAAGTGTTGGTTTTATTGGGTAATATCGAGGTATCGCAAGCGCCCCCGCCCCCGACGGGGGCTGGGCTGGCGCAAGGGGGCGATCATCTTAAAAAAAAAAAGGTTTCTACAGGAAAAAATTTATAAAAACCGAAAGGGGTGAAGGGGGTCGGGAGGGTACATTCAATTTTTTATCCGGCCCTTCCGTTTTCAAAAAAACCGGATTTTTCGGGCGATAATTCCCGGTACCTGTCGATCTGCGGCAGAACCTGAAGTACACCACCCGCCCCCCTCCGTTCCCGGAAATAGGGGGATGATAGAAAGAGAGACGGCTCAGTGCTGGTACGTCATCTCCAGCAGCTCGCCGGTCTGGACGTCCACCCAGCCGACGGCCGGGGTTGGGACCGTTTTTGCCCGGATGATATCGTCGTCGAACACAATTTTCCATGCCAGCGGGATGGTGGACGGACGCGGAATGGTTGCGGGGTCATGACGGTCTTTCCAGCGAATGTCAGCAGAGATAATGCGGAGCCCGGGGACCGATGACGGGTAGATGGACTTTGCTCTGTTCTGGACCTTGAAGGTTGCATCGTACCTCGGCACCACGACATCTTCGGCGATCATGAAGGCATTGTCGGGGGTCTGCCAGCGCTGTACGTACTCTGTTATCGCACCGCTGATCGCGTCGACTGACACGATGAAACCGTCAGCATCACAGGGATAGTCCTGTATGATGCGGTTGTAGATGAAGCGATAACTCCCGGCCACATTCCCGTTCGGGGTGACCAGCGGGATGTAGCGGCTTTCGCTCATGTTGATTGAGAGAATGCCGGTATTCCGGCTATTGATCGTGGCGTCGGCGATCTGGCGGGCATTGCCAAGGGTCAGCACCGGGTTCTGCGGCCGGGCTCCGGGATGGATCGTGCGGTTGAAGGTGGCGATCATGCCCGTCTCTGCATCCAGAAGGCCGTATGCTTCTGTTGTAGTATCGGCACGCAGGGTATACTTCCAGACCCGCCCGAATTCAGCGCTGGTTGATAGATCGACCTTCATATCCCCGGCAGGGAGGCTGGGAAATGCAGCAAGGGCAATTTCCTTTGCCCGTTGCTCGGTGATCGTCGGGGTTGTGTCTTCTGTCGGCGTGACATAGGTACCTGCCCGGGCGGTCAGGACGGGTTGTGGAGGTTCTGTTGGAGTCACCGGGATCGCAGTTGCCGGTATCGTGAAGGACGCGGTCACAGGAACAGTTGTCCTGCCGGACGTGGCCGTCGGAAGGGAGGTGACAGCTGTTGGAATCAGGGTCTGCATGGGCATCATATTGGGTGTAGGTGCCGGTGCAGGGATCTGAGCCGGTTGCGGGGTTCCCGATAGTATCCCGCTGATAAAGACAATCCCCGCTGCGAGAATAAAAAAACCAACAGCGATCAGTGCAATCTTTTTTAGAAGGCGGTGCTGCTTCTTTTTCCGCACAACTTCCCTGTACCGTGCCGGAAGATAGGGTTCATTAAAATCATCTGAATCGTCTTTCACAAATGCCGCCTCATAAACCACCTAAATATCTATCTCCTGTATTAATAAAAATGACCAGCAGATCGTTGCGGGTATTTCCCGGTTTGCCGGAACCGCACAACAAAACGGCCCGGAAATGCCCGTATCCCCTCATGATAGAGGATTCTTTTTAGTAAGTGATTTTTTCCTGGCTGGTAACTCCGACAAGTCTGTGGTCTTTAGAATCGCGATGGGTTCTTCTTCCTCTCTCAATCCTCGCTGATCCAATGATTTGCTCAACGCCTGGGCATCACCCACCTGTAGTTCCTTTCAAGCATTAATCAGCTCTTTAGATATCATCGGGCAGATGCACCGGGGGCTCCAATCACGCTCTGCCCCCGCCACTGGCGCATCTCCTGCCGTGTGATAATCACTCAGAAGGATTTTTGTGATTTCCCGTATGAGAAAAAGAAAGTCCTCTCGTAATGCGCCCCCGTTCCCGATGGAGACAGGATTGGCGCAGAGGGATCGACCATCGGGGAAAAAAGAGGTTGTCTTCAGTACAGATTACCCCGCATTCCCGCAATGCACAGAACAGTTCCGGCACCAGCCACAGTTCCCTAAAAGCATGTGAATACAGGGAGAGGCTCTTCCGGGAACAGGAAAAATCCACAAGACCCATACACGTATTATGAGCCGGTACAAACGTACCCCCAGCAAATGCCAGCAGAACCTGTCCCGCATGCGTACCTGCTCACTCCGGATGAAGAGAAGCGGCTCGCTGACTTTTTTACGTCAGGGAACCTTCCCCCTGCCCTTGGACAGGCAATTGAACAGTACATCACCCATAAAGTTGGGAGGCCCTGGAATGACCCGGTCATTCTCGAACGTATAAGAAAAGCCATCATTGGCCAGAAGGACGATTACTGGAAACCGGTCCAGCAGCGGTCGCTGCAGTACACGAAGGCTTACAGCGTGCTGGGCTATCTCACGTACCATTTTCCCGTGTACTTCATGCAGACCGAGCACCTGCTTGCCATGCTTGCCCGCGAAGGCTTGTTAAAAAAGAGCATGGCCATACTCGATGCCGGAACCGGGCCGGGCGTTGTGCCGTTTGCCATCGCAGATTTCTGGTCCCGTCTCGATGGTGCAAAGGCCGATGTCTATTCAATCGAACGATCGGAGGAACATATTGAGGCGTTCCGGTACCTGAGGGACCGGTTCGTTCCCAAGGGCGGCGGGGCCTCCATAAAGTCACCGGTGAAGGCGGATATCACGGTCTTTGACCCGGCAAAAGTCCCCCGCGCTCTGAACCTGATCATATTCTCGAATATCCTCAACGAGTTGTGTGAAGGAGACATAAACCGGAGGGCTGACCTCGTGATGAAATACGCGGACCGTCTCCACCCCGAGGGAACCATCCTCATTGTTGAACCTGCAGAGGAAGTGACGTCCACGCAGCTTCGGCGGCTGTCGCTTGCCCTCAGGAAACGGGGGCTCACGATCCACAGTCCCTGCTCGTTTGTCCATGGAACAAACTGCACGCCGGACCGGTGCTGGAGTTTTGTCACTGAACAGAACATCCGCCCTACCAGGATCATGGAGAACCTCGCTGCCTGCAGCGAACCATACCGGTACGTGAATACCGATATCAAGTACAGTTATACGGTTATACGGAAAGACGGGCGGATAAAAGAACCATTCCGCGTCCCGCCAGGTTCCCGTACCCTCCGACTCTCCCAGGTTCACCGGTATCTGGACACGCGCGTTGATATTATCGCGGCCAAGATGTCTGAAAACCTTGGCGATGGAAAGACCGTGGTTTTCAGGATCTGCGATGGTTCTGCAGAAAAACCCGTCTTTGCTGTTATTCCCGCCTACCATGTCACCACGGAAAACCGGATCCTCATCACGGCACCGTATGGGTCTGTCCTTGAACTGCGGGATGTCCTTGTGAGGTACAATACCAGACACGATGCGTTCAACCTCCTGGTGAACAGGAATTCAAAGATCGGTCTTCCCGGTATCCCTGACAGGATATGAGAAAACCCACCCGTGCCTGGCACGGAGCGCAAAAATTCTCATGATAGCATGAGATACCAGTCAGTCAGTATGGCACACAGCCAGTCCGGATTCACAATTTCGGACATTTATTTTCCGTGTAGGTGCAGGTTAGCTGGGCTTTGTAGAAATCATTTAAAAATGTTAACGCTCTCGGGGGCTTCGCCCCCGCCACTGGGGCATCCCCCCAAGAGGATAGTGCCGTATTACCTGTATGAAATAGTGTCGGATTTTCCTGTACAGGTAATGTGAGAGTATCGCAATGCGCCCCCGCCCCCCAAGAGGGCAGGGATGGCGCAAGGGGGGAGATCCTATAGCCTGAAAAAGATTTTCTACAGAACCAATAGCTGGTTAAGGTATACCATTGGGCTTGCAATAATTTCATCCGGGTGGTCAGAAGTGTTTTTGTGCTCATCTCACGAAAATGAATGATACATTCCGAATCCTCTCCACAACCTCTCGAAGGGAAAACCATGTCACTTGCCAAAGGCTGTGTTCTCTGCAACCAGGGTGCTAAGATGGTGCTGTTTGTTACGGGACGCTGCCACCGCTCCTGCTGGTACTGCCCGCTCTCCCGCGAGCGGAAAGGTACGGACACGGTCTTTGCCAATGAACAGGCGGTGGACATCCCTGCCCAGATTATTCAGGAGGCTGAGAATATGAGCGCTCTTGGAACCGGGATTACCGGGGGCGAACCGCTCCTCTGCCTTGAAAAGGTAACTGAATACTGCCGGCTGCTCAAGACACATTTCGGCCCGGGCCACCAGATCCACTTGTACACCGCAAAGGCTCCTGAAGATGAAGAGCTGGCAGAGATGCAGGGGCTCGTTGACGAGATCCGGCTTCATCCCCCCCGCGAATGCTGGGAGACCATCCTCGATTCGCAGTTCCTGCGGTCAGCAAAGCAGGCAAAGGCAAGGGGATTCGATATCGGTATCGAGGTGCCGGCACTGCCCGGGCTCGAATACCTGGTCCCGGCCCTGCCATATCTTGACTTCCTCAACATCAACGAGCTGGAATGGGGAGAGAGCAACGCGGACCAGATGCGGGAGCGGGGCTTTGAACTCGCAGACGAGGTGCACAACGCTATCGAGGGGGCAAAGGGCTGGGCAGAGAAACTCTGCAGGTACGAGAAGGTGCACTGGTGCTCTTCTGCCTTCAAGGACTCGGTGCAGCTGCGGGAACGCCTGAAGCGGATTGCGCACAACACCGCCCGCCCCTTTGACGAGATCACCGATGACGGCACGATTGTCTACGGGATCTACGAACCTGAATCCGGCAATGCCTCTGCGGCAGCAGCGTTCTTTGCGGAGAGATTTGAACCAGATAGTTATACCGTCCTTCCGGACAAAATCGAGACGGCATGGTGGCTTTTGGAGAAACATGCAGACGAGCTGAAAGGAAAGAAATATGTTATTGAGCGGTACCCCAATGGCGGTATGATGGTGGAGATGACACCCCTGTGAGCTTCAGGAACCTGATCGAACCACTCTACGAGCGGTACATCCGCCTTCAATGTCCCCGCGTACCTAACCACATTGCCATCATCCAGGACGGGAATCGCCGTTATGCAAAGAAACGGGGTATCGATACCGCAAGCGGTCATCGCGCCGGGGCAGATAAGACCGAGGAGATACTCGACTGGGCTCACGAACTCGGTATCCACCATATCACACTGTATACCTTCTCCACGGAAAACTTCTCCCGGAAAAAAGATGAGGTCGACCACCTCTTCGGTCTCTTCAAGGAGAAATTATCCCAGGTCATGCAGGACAAGAGGGTGCATGAGTACCGCATCCGCGTGCAGATCGTCGGTGACCGTTCGCTCCTCCCGGACGACCTCCGAAAGGTTATTGATGCTGCCGAGGCCTCAACCCGGGAATACGGGGACTTCTGCCTGAATATCGCCCTTGCGTACGGAGGAAGAAATGAGATTGTACTGGCAGCCCGGGAGATCCTTGCCGAGGTTCAAATGAAGAACGTGAACCCCGAAAGTATCGATGTAGGTATGGTGGAACAGCACCTCCACGGGGGAAAGGGCATTCCCCCGGTGGACCTGATCATCAGGACCGGCAATGATTATCGAACCTCCAACTTCCTGCCATGGCTGGCAAGCGGGCATGAATCGGCAGTCTATTTCTGTGCTCCCTACTGGCCGCTGTTCCGGAAGATTGACCTTTTGCGCGCAATCCGGATCTACGACCAGCGGGTTGCAGCGAAAAACGGTGGAAACAATGCCCGTTAAGAAACGGATCGCGGAGTATATTTCTGCCAAAAGACAGATCAGGAGATGACAGGGAATGGCAGGAAAAGAGCGCGGAGTCACATGGCACAACACAACGGTGGTCCTGCAGGCAGACATCTACCGGCAGGCCCTCGGACAGGGAATTGACATCAGCGATGCATGCAACCGGGCGCTTGCCGGCCTGACGGGAATTGATTACTGCAGACAGCCGCATGAAGCAGGTTCCGCTACCCCACCGGTCATCGTCGCCCGCAACGGTTCCTTCCCCCAAGGGGGTGTGAAAAAAAACACGGCCCAGAAACTTCATCCGGTGATCAACGCGGACGACCCGGCGGCACCGGCCACAGTCATACGCACCAAGGTTCAGCCGGTAAAAAAATCCCCTGCGGAACCTCCGGATCCCGTGTCCGCTCCACAACCTGCCACCAGAAAAGAAAATCAAGCGCCAGCTGCGACTGCGGCCACGAAAAGAGCGGCGGTTGCAAAAGATCGGGGTATAGTACCGAAGAAGAGATCCAAAGGCGATGCGCTGAAAGCATTTTTTTCCTCTAAATTTTTACGCACGGATGACCCGGATGACACCCTGGGTAAAGACCTGCTCTTTGATCTGTTTTCAAGATTCTGCCGCCAGTACGGGATCACGCCGGTACCTGAACGAAAGTCTGTCACCATTGCATTGAAAAACCAGTTTGCTCTCGCAGAAAGGCAGGTGAACGGGATTCCCTCCTGGATCGGTATCCGGTTGAAATAATCCCTTATTTTCCGAAGCGACGGATACGGGACTGGTAATCCCGCAGGATCCGGAGAAAATCCACAAAACGAAAATGTTTCCAGTTTATATCAGAGAAGAAGAGCTCGGAATAGACCGATTGCCAGATGAGAAAATCCGTCAGGTTATTGCCACCGCTCTTGACGACGATATCCGGTGCATACCGGAAGGTGAGGTAAGAATCAAGGAGCTGTTCGTTCACGGTTTCCGGAGAGACCCGGTCCCGTGCCATCCTCCGGATACATTCGGTTATCTCCTCCCTCCCGCTCTTTCCGACAGCCACCACAACGTCCATACCTTTCCCGGTCACTTCCTGGCGGTCTCCATAATGGAGGATGAGCCGTGAGATCGTGCCAATTTTCCTGATGGCGGGCAGGTACTCGCCGGGTTCGCCATGGGGGGGTGTGGAAATATGGAACGTGAGCCCCCGGATTCCCGGAGATTTTCCGGTATCGCGCTTTGCTACCTCAGCCGATATATCGTTGCACCAGGACGTGACGCGGTAGAGGTGTTCCGGAGCGTCCAGCATGTCCCTTGCATCGATCATGAAACATACCTGCCCCGGCAATTCCGTGATCTGTTGTTTGAGCAGGCGGGCGTACAGCCAGTAGATCATCTCTTCCGGATGTATGGTGTTTTAAGTTAAAGAGGATTGAGGATGCGATGGATCAGGTACGGCGGTCACAGGTAGCATGATACCCTGCAATGTTCACAAAATCAGCCCTAGGAGCCGGATTGCCACGGTTCCAAAACCGAGCGCCAGTGCGGTTTCAAGGGAGGTGATCCCCATCGCCCGCCGCCAGCCAAATTCCTGGACAAGCACCATGATGGTGGAAATACAGGGGACATAGAGCATGGCCACGAGCGCAAAGACAATCAGCTGTGCGGGGGTCATGATCGTGGAGAAGACCGTAGTTCCGGAGAGTGCGGCAAGGGCAAGGAGGGTCATCTCTTTTCGGATGATCCCGAAGACAAAGACGACACCGGTCAGGAGCGGGAGACCTAAAAGGAGCACGGTGACTGGCGAGAGAAGGGTGTTGATCGGTTCGAGGAACCCCATGGCATATGCACCGGTAATAACGATACTGCCGGCAATGTAGGCAGGGAGCACGATCCAGATGAGCGACTTTGTCCTCTGCCATGTCTGGCCGAGGACGCCGGGCAGATGGGGGATGTGGTAATCCGGCATCTCCATGATCATGCCAACCGACTCGCCGGGTAACACCCGGAACGCGATGCGGCCGAGAAGAACGATCAGGATGAAATCAAAGAGATAGAGCGCCAGCGCCCACCAGATATTCACGAATACCGCAACCACCCCGAGGATGACGATCGTCCGTGCCGAACAGGGGACGAGCGTGACGAGAAATGCTGCAAGGAACTTCTGCTTGGGCGACTCGATGATCCGGCACGAGAAACACGCAGGCACCGTGCAGCCGAAGCCAAGCACGAGCGGGATGATCGCTTTCCCATGAAGCCCCATCCTGTGCATGCCACGGTCCAGCATCATGGAGAAGCGGGTGAGGAACCCGGTGTCCTCGATCAGGGCAAGGAAGAGATAGAAAGGGATAATGTACGGGATGATGAGAGTCAGGGACGCGACAAAGCCGGTCCACGCCCCGTTAAAGAGGATTTCAGGGACGGATCCTTTTACCAGCGGCCGGATGGGTGCGATCCCGGCGAGGAATGTCGTGATGAACTCCGACATCCAGGCACCGATGATGAATGTCCAGATCAGGAGACCGCCTATTGTCAGGATGAGAAGGAGATACCCAAGCACCGGGTGGAGCGCGATCCGGTCTATCCGTTCCGTAAGTGTGACCTCCTGATCACCGTGGGTATGGATCTCCATGACTTCCGAAACCATCCGCTCTGCGGCGTGGTAACGCTCACCGCTCATCACGGTTCCTGCCGGTTCTCCATGGATTCTCTCCAGTTCCCGGGCATAAACCTGCGATGCGGCAATCACATCCGGTGCCTCCTTCTTTACCTCCCAGACGGTATCTGTATCCCCCTCCAGCAGCTTGATGGCACTCCATCGCGGGGGGTAACCGCCCGCACCTGAAGGCAGAAGTTTCATGATCTTTTCGATCCGGTCCTCCACTTCCCTGCCGTACCGTATGGTGTGGGGCTTCGGGCGATCCCGCACAGCGCTGACTATTGCGTCCGATAGTGCG
>JAKLGN010000038.1 GCA_022710665.1 Methanoregula sp.
GTCATGGCTTACCTGCATGAACGGGTCATCCTCACGGTGATCTTCGGTATCATTGCAGCGGTGCTCCTTAAAGTCATCCTGCTCCGGTATGAGGACTCGCTTATGATTGAGGGTATAGGGATCGCGATGACCATGTGGCTGATCCAGGAGCTTAATTACCAGGCGGATCTCCAGATGGTCGTTGCAGCAGTGATTATCGGGTTCACGTTCGGTTACTTTGCGTTCCGGTCGAGAACCGCCGACCTTTCCGGCCTCTTCTCCGCTGCCCTCGTAGGCATAACCCTGCTCGTCTTTGCGGCACCCCAGGGGCCGCAGTGGTTTTTGATCATGCTCACGTTCTTTATCATCGGATCTGCCGCGACGAAGTATAAATATGAGTACAAGAAGCGGATAGGTGTCGAACAGGGCCAGAGCGGTGCAAGGGGTTACCGGAACGTTTTTGCCAACGGGATAATTGCCGCTGCCGCAGCGGTGCTGTTCGGTGTTTTCCAGCAACCCCTTTTCGTTGTCATGTACGTTGGGTGTGTTGCATCGGCAGCTGCTGACACTCTCGCAAGTGAGATTGGCGTGACCGGGGGAATTCCGCGCCTTATTACTACGTTGAAGCAGGTTCCCATTGGTACAAACGGGGGGATAACGGTCACTGGGGAGGTAGTAGCGTTTTCCGGTGGTTTTGTTGTATCAGGTGTTGCGATGCTCCTTCAGGTCATCACCCCGCAGATGATGGTTATCTGTACTATTGCAGGTTTTGTTGGTACAAATATCGACAGCTTCATAGGGGCCACGCTCGAGAACAAGGGATTTTTGGGAAATGCGGGCACCAACCTGCTTGCCACGCTTGGTGGTGGCATTTTTGCGATTATCCTTTACCTGATTTTGGCAGGTCGAGGATTGGCCTGACGGGACTGTACGGCAGCTACAAATGTTATCTTGATACCAGGCAGCCGGACCTTCTTTTTTATCAAAGAATAACTCCCCTAAAGCGGCAAAAAAATAAAAAAAATCGCTCTGGAGAAATCAATTGATAGACGCTTTCGGGGGCTTTCGCTCATGCTTGAGCCCCCCTTCGCTGTGACAGCCCCCCGCATTACGATAATCACGAAAGAAGGTTTTTTCGATATCCCCAATCAATAGAGGACAATCCTGTCGCAATGCGCCATGAGCCCCCGATGGGGGCAGGGATGGCCGGAGGGGGGTCAATCATGGGGAGAATAGGAGGTTTTCCAAAAGAGCAAAAAAAATCAATATTTATACCATCGGCCTTTGCTGTCGTATTCACCATACGTCTGCTGTTCAATAATCACGGCACTGCCGGCAATTTTTTTGAAAAAACATGCTTTATAGGTAAATAACAGAGGGAGGAGGATCAGTATTCCGAGAAATACCATTATCGCGGTTATCCACATGCCATCGGGACCTATCATGGCAAAAAGCTGGTCGGGAGTGAACGCCTCACGTTGTGCATCCGTGAAATCCATGATGGGTTTGAGCTTGTCAAACAGAAGGGCTTCCCACACAATCATCAGGCCAAAGAAGATACCTGCACAAATAAGGGCGGACACTACGAAAAAGGATAAAACTTCTGTCATGTGCTCAGAAACGAGCAGAATACTCCGCTGGATAGATGCAAAGACCCGGCGGTCTTCAAAAACCGCTGCCGTATCAAAGAAGTAGGTGAGCATCAGGGTCGGGATCATGATCCCAAACAAAAAGACAGTCAGCAGGCCGATATCGGACCCGAGCCCAAGAAGGGCAAAAGTAATTGCCCCGAGAATGAAGACGAGCAGGAGAGAAAATCCGATTACAAGCAGGGGCAGGAGCACCCGGAAGAAATAGTTCACCCCACCTGCCAAAAGAGTCCGGACGGTCCCTTCATTGTTCCTGATGACCGATAACATCCCGGTTGTGAAGAAGAGCAGCACCAGAACGAATATGACAAAAAGACGACTGGTAAAAAATGCCCCGGATACAAAGAGGGTCAGCCAGAGAATGGCAGTAAAAAACCCACCGACAATTCCGGGTATCCAGAGCAGAGGTATACGGATAAGGAGCGTAACTGCCTCTTTAAGCTCAGCTATCGCCATTGTTACCGTACCCTTGGCATAGCAACGATCTCGCGGACCTGCAGGTCGAAAAAGTTCGCTGTATGCGCCGGCTGGACCACACAGACCGTGTCCGCACCGCTTGCTGTTCCCCCGACCGCGATGACTTCCTTATCTATACGGATTGCCCCCTGGTCCGCTGCGATCAATACACATTCCACGGCGACTTTTAAGCCGACCGCCACTATCCGCCGGAGCGCTTCTGCGATTGCATCCGTCCGTGAACCCCCGCCTACCTTTGGTGAGCGGGAGAGCGCCCGCTCGAGACCGGAGAGTGCGTGGGTGCCGGTAACGATAGAAACACCTTCTGCACTGAGCCGGGCTGCCAAGGCTTTGTCAAATTCCCATTCACCGGGTTTTACAAAACCGATGACATGGGTCACGACAACAAGAGTCAGCCCGGAACCTTTTATCGCTTCAAAAAAAACCTGCGCGGTCTTGCCTGATGAACTTGCCACAACGATCGTCTTCAGGCCCGCCTCATGAGCCCGCTCGACAGCAAAGCGCGCAGCATCTGCCGTATTTTCCGCCCCGGGCCTGTCGAAATAGTAGGTTTTTTTCTCAGTAAACGTCATGCGTACTCTTTAATAAGCCGAAATGGAAAAACTTTGTCAGATTCTGCCGGTGTATTCCCGGATTATTCATACTATCAGATTTTAAAGGAGAAGCCATGATCACACTTGCCCTTGCAGGAAAACCCAACTGCGGAAAATCGACATTTTTCAAGGCAGCCACGATGGCGAATGCCGAGATCGCCAACTACCCTTTCACAACGATCAATCCAAACTTCGGCGTAGCTTATGTGCGGACGAGGTGTGGCTGCGCTGACCTCAAGGTCAAGTGTACTCACTGCGTTGAGGGCAGCCGTTTTGTTGCAGTTAACCTTATCGATGTTGCCGGGCTTGTGCCTGATGCCCACAAGGGAAAAGGGCTGGGCAACCAGTTTCTCGACAACCTCAGGCAGGCAAATGCCATTCTGCACATCATCGACGCCAGTGGAGGAACGGACAGCGAAGGAAATCCCGTCGGGGTCGGTAACCATGATCCGGACGTGGATGTGACATTTCTCCAGTTTGAGATGACGATGTGGGTGCACGGGATTCTCAACAAACACTGGAGTCATCTCAGTCGCCAGTCACAGGGTAAGGGCGCTGCAATCCAGCAGGGAATTGCGGATATCTTTGTCGGCCTGGGCATCACGGTGGAGGATATCCGTGACGTGGAACTGAAACTTAAAATCGATCTCGTTCATGCATCTGTCGAAGATCTTGTCCCGCTCTGCGCGGAGATCGTGAAGATCTCAAAGCCCATGCTGGTCGTGGGAAACAAGTATGACGAGACACCCGAAACCCTGCGGACAAAACTTTCTGCCCAGAAGGTTGCCTTTGCAAGCGCGGCATCCGAACTGGCGCTGCGGAACGCTGCCGCGGCCCATGTAATCCACTACCTGCCGGGCGATGAGCAGTTCAGGATCGAAAATGAAGGAACACTCTCACCGGCCCAGAAAGCCGGTCTTGCCAAAATTGCCGGTGTTATGAAAGAGTGCAAAGGCACGGGTGTCCAGCAGGCCATCAACCGGGCTGTCTTTGAACTCCTCGATATGATTGTTGTATACCCGGTAGAAGACGAGAACCATTTCTGTAACAAGCAGGGGGATGTCCTGCCGGATGCCTTCCTGATGCGGAGGGGGGCCACGCCCCACGACCTCGCCTTCCAGGTCCACACCGATATCGGCAAGGGTTTCCTGTACGCAATCGATGCCCGGACCAAGATGCGGATCAAAGAGACACATGAACTGAAGGATGGAGATATCATCAAGATCGTGTCAGCTGCCAAGTGAGGACGGTTGCGGCAGGTTTGCGGTGCAGTATGACGTTTGTCATTCAAATGTCAGACAAAATTGCCGCACCCTGGTAAAAACTCAAAAATTCCCGCGTTTTTTTCGTGGAAAACGCCATTTTACACGGAAAGTTTATAACCAGCTATGGTGAACACTGGATTTACTCAAAGAAGAACAGAATCGGCAGGAGGTGAAGTCATGGGTGGAGAGATATACCAGGCACAGGTGATACGGAATTTCTTTGACTGTATCACCGGCACGGACAGGAACTTAACGCGCATCTATATGTGCGTGATGAGTCTTGCCAAGATCCGCATGGAGCCACCGGAAAAGTTGGCAGCCCTCGTCGACCAGTTGCGGAAAAGCAAGATCCAGAAGGAACTGTCTGTTGACATCCTTGACTATATGTGCGATGCTGCAAACCAGCTCGAACTCGAACAGGTGCAGACTGCCTTTGGAGTAAAGGATATCAAATCCGTTGCGCAGGACTTTACCGGCATCAGCATGGACAGCCTGTAGGCTGAAAACAGGTAACCTTTTTTTTAAAAAAAACAAAGCGCTCATCCTATCAGCCATCTGAGTGACTGTCGCAATACGTGTGGATGTGCCACAGCGCCATGAGCGGAGGCTTTCTGCAACCCCAAATAGGTCAGAGCCAGATTGCGGGATGAGTTTGCGGAACTATAAAAAAGGGAACGGGACCATTATGCAACGTTCTTCTCATCCGATCCATTCTCTGCCCCGTTTGCCATTTCTGCGGAGATAAATGCGATACTGACGACCTTGTCCTTTTCGTCAAGACGCATGACCCGTACGCCCTTCGTGCCCCTCCCGATGATACGGAACTCGGAGACCGGTGTCCGTATAACAACGCCCGATGCGGTCATGGCAATGATCTCATCGGTGTCACAGACCGCACGGGACTCAATGACGACCGCGTCGCGTTCGATCTGCATGTTGCGGACACCCATGGTACCCCTCCCGTGCCCGCGGAACTCGTCAAACTCGCTCCGCTTGCCAAAACCGACGTCCGAGATGGTGAGAAGGTGGTCCTTTTCGAGCAGCGTAACGGCAACGATCGTGTCGTCACCTTTGAGTTTCATGCCACGCACACCCTGAGCATTCCGGCCGACCGTCCGTACGGTACTCTCATGGAAACGGAGACTCTGGCCGAAGCGGGTGGTCAGGATCAGCTCATTGCTGCCATTGGTCAGGATCACATCGACCAGCTGGTCCTTCTCCCTGAGCCTGATCGCATTCGTACCGGTAGACCGCGGATTGGAGAACTCGTCAAGGCGGATTTTGATCGCCTGTCCGAGTTTTGTCGCAAAGAGGAGATACTGGTCCTCACGGAATGCCCGGATCGGGATAACGGTCGTCACAATCTCGTCTTTTAAGTTGAGGAGGTTGACGATCGGCTTTCCCTTGGCTATTCGGGAACTCTCAGGAATCTGGTAGACCTTGAGCCAGTAGACCCGCCCGAGGTTCGTGAAGCAGAGGAGGTAATCCTTCATGCCTGCGACAAAGGCCGAATCAACCAGGTCCTCTTCTTTGGTTGTCATGCCGGTGATGCCATGACCTCCGCGGCGCTGCTTCCGGTAGGTGTCGATATCCATGCGCTTGATGTAATTGGCAGTGGTGATGGAGACGAGCACCGTTTTGTCCTCGATAAGGTCCTCGGTGGAGAGATCGCTTGTGTCAAGGGCAATCTGGGTCCTGCGCTTGTCCCCGAACTTTGCCGCAATCTCTTTTGTTTCACGCCGGATGACATCTTTGATATTTGCCTCGCTCGAGAGGATCGTCTCGAGCCGGGTTATCTCCTCTTCCAGCCCTTTTTTCTCGTCATTGATCTTCTGCTGCTCAAGCGCTGCGAGTCGGCGCAGCTGCATCTGGAGGATTGCGTTTGCCTGCGGATCATCGAGCCCGAACTGGGAGATGAGGGAAGCCCGCGCCGTATCGACGGTATCAGATGCCCGGATGGCCTTGATGATCAGGTCGATATTCGAAAGCGCGATCAGGAGACCCTGGAGGATATGGACCTTCTCCTGCGCTTTTTTAAGGTCGAACTCGGACCTGCGCCGGATTATTTCGATCCGGTGGTGGACAAACGTTTCCAGAAGGCCGTGCAGGTTGAGGAGCTTCGGCTGGTTGTCCATGATGACAATGTTCGAGACCGAGAAGCTCGATTCAAGCGCCGTGTTTTTGTACAGATTATTCAAGATGACCGGCGCCATGGTGCCTTTCCGGAGCTCGAAGACAACACGGATGCCCTCCTTGTCGGACTCATCCCGGATATCGGAAATGCCGTCGATCTTTTTCTCCTTGACCATATCCGCAATCCCGCTGATCCACTGCGCCTTGTTGACCTGGTACGGCAGCTCGGTGACAAGGATCCGGTCGCCCCGGTTCCCGCCATCGGACTCCTCGATGGTTGCAACACCCCGGACAATGACCCGGCCCTGCCCGGTGGCATAATAGGTCTTCACGCCCTCAACACCCATCATGATACCACCGGTCGGAAAGTCCGGGCCCGGCATGATGCGGATGAGGTCATCGATTGAAAGTTCCGGGTTGTCGAGATAGTGCCCGACCGCATCGCAGACCTCCCGGAGGTTGTGCGGGGGCATCTTCGTCGCCATACCGACCGCGATACCGTCCGTGCCGTTCACGAGCAGGTTCGGGATTTTCGCCGGCAGCACGGTGGGTTCCTGGAGCGACTCGTCATAGTTTGGGATGAACTTCACGGTTTCCTTGTCGAGATCCTCAAGCAGCGCCTCCGCGTACGGGAAGAGCCGGACTTCCGTGTACCTGCTCGCTGCCGCAGAGTCGCCGTCTATGGAACCGAAGTTCCCCTGCCCCTGCACCAGCATGTGGCGGTAGGAGAAGGGCTGGGCCATCTTGACGATGGTGTCGTAGATGGAGGCATCACCATGGGGGTGATACTTTCCCATAACGTCACCGACCACCCTCGCGCTCTTCCGGGTGGGCTTGTCGCTCGTGTTGCCCATGTCCCACATGCCGTAGAGCGAGCGGCGGTGGACCGGTTTGAGCCCGTCCCGGACATCCGGGATGGCCCTGCTGATAATGACCGACATCGCGTAGTTTATAAACGAGGTCTTCATCTCGTTCTCGATACTGACAGGTTCTGTCCTGTGGGTGACCGGTGCCGCTGCGGGGGCTTTCTTCTCATATGTCAAGGTTCGTCACCTCCTTTGCATGGCGCATGATGAAATTCTTGCGGACTTCCACGTCTTTTCCCATCAGGGTTTTGAAGATCTCGTTTGCCTCCATGGCGTCCTCGATGGTGACCTGCCGGAAGATGCGGTGGGCCGGGTCCATGGTCGTGTCCCAGAGCTGCTGGGCGTTCATCTCACCAAGACCCTTGTACCGCTGGACGGAAACGCCCTTGTCTCCCATGGCAGCGGATACTTTCTGCATCTCCTCTTCCTTATACACGTACTTCTCTTCCTTTCCCTTGGCAATGCGGAAAAGGGGCGGCTGGGCAATGTACACATACCCCATCTCGATCAGTTTGAGCATGTACCGGTAGAAGAATGTCAGGAGCAGGGTCCGGATATGGGCTCCGTCAACATCGGCATCGGTCATGATCACGATATGGTGGTAGCGGGCACGTTCGGGATCGAACTTTTCCCCGACGCCGGTCCCGATCGCTGAGATGAGTGTCTGGATCTCCGCGTTCTTGAGGATCTGGTGCTCACCGGCTTTTTCGACGTTGAGGATTTTACCACGGAGCGGGAGGATTGCCTGGAACTTCCGGTCCCGGCCGCCCTTTGCCGAACCGCCTGCGGAATCTCCTTCCACGATATAGATCTCGGACTTTGCCGGGTCGCGCTCAGAGCAGTCCGAGAGCTTGCCGGGAAGGCCGGAACTCTCGAGTGTGCTCTTGCGCCGGGCAAGGTCGCGGGCATTGCGGGCAGCTTCGCGGGCTTTTGCCGCCGAAAGGGCTTTCTCGATGATGGTCTTCAGCACGTTCGGGTTCTCGTCAAAGTATTCGCTCAGGCTCGCGTACACGAGCGAGTCGACAATTCCCTTGACACTGCTGTTGCCCAGCCGCATCTTGGTCTGGCCTTCGAACTGGGGATTTGCCATCTTGACAGAGACCACGGACGTAAGACCTTCGCGGACATCTTCTCCCCGCAGGGTTATGGTGGCATTCTCCTTGATGATCCCGTTCTTTTTTGCAACGGTATTGATGGTACGGGTGATGGCACTGCGGAACCCTTCGAGGTGGGTGCCTCCTTCTCTCGTATTGACCGAGTTGACATAGGAGTAGATCTTTTCATCATATGCGGTTGTGTACTGGAGCGCTATCTCGAGTTCGAGCTTGTTCTCGGGATCTTTCCGGGATATATCGATCGGGACCGGGTGGAGACACTCGGCTCCTTCATTGAGGTACCTGACAAACTCGACGAGTCCGCCGGCATAGCAGTAGGTGCCCGAATCGCCGGTCCGTTCATCCGTTATCACAATGGTGAGCCCGGCGTTCAGGAAGGCAAGTTCACGAAGGCGGTGGGCAAGAATATCGTAATCAAACGTGGTAGTCTCGAAAATGGTGGCATCCGGGACAAAATGAATCCGGGTACCGGTCATCTTCCTGCCAAACCGCTCAAGGAATGTCTGACGATTCTCCTGGTCTGACGCATGCGGATCGATGACGGGCGTGGCGGAGATCTCCTGCTGGCAGGTGGCGGGGGTTTGAACCGGGATCTGAACCGGCGTGAGCTGCCCCGGTGCACCGTACCACTTCTGGTACCGGGCAACCAGTTCGGACAGGGTCTCTTCCCGCTGGGAGATGGGAGAAGTCACCCTGCCCTGGGCAAAGCGCATCTCGTAAATATTGCCATCACGGTACACGTGGGCCGAGAGCCAGTTAGAGAGGGCATTGACCACCGAGACACCAACCCCGTGGAGACCCCCCGAGACCTGATAGCTCTCCTTATCGAATTTTCCGCCCGCGTGGAGGACCGAGAGGACGACCTCGAGTGCACTCTTGCCGTTCTTCTCCATCCGGTCAACCGGAATACCCCGCCCATTATCCTCGACCGAAAGGGAACCGTCCCGGTTGATCACAACCGCAATCCGGCTGCAGTACCCGGCAAGTGCTTCATCTATTGAATTATCCACGACCTCGTAGACAAGATGATGCAGACCGCGGGTATCGGTGCTGCCGATATACATTGCCGGCCGCTCGCGGACCGGTGTGAGCCCTTCAAGTACCGTGATATGTGATGCATCGTACGTTTCAGTCAAGGGAAACCTCCGTTAAAAAAATGGATAAGATTGCGCAGAATTTTCACAGGTAATATTGGTGTCCGGAACATATAAGCGTGGTGCTCGATTTTCAGACGTGAAAACTGCTGGATTTTTTTGCCGCGAAAACCGCACTTTTCTGATGATTATTCAAAAATTATATTTTTGGCAGATGTATGGGTGAAACTTTACCAGTATCTGTGAGGAGGAAACGGGAAATGGCAATTCCGCAACCTTTATCCATTCACCAGAACCGGATCGTTTCCTCCAATATCGGGAGGACCGGTAAGGCTGAATACCTCACAATGGAAACGGGTGAAAAGTGCGCTGATTATACGAATTCCCCGGATCAGGGGAGCTCATGCAGGGCAGGATCATCGTCTGTTTTTTTTGTATCTGCACGGGAGAATCCATCTTATCCTCCCATGACGCTTCCGGAGGCTTTACCCCGCCGCTGCAGCGCCTCTGTTGCGATGATGCCGCTACCTGTTCAGAGCAGTGTCTGATTTTTTCCCGTTCGGGTACTGCAGAGGCATCCTTACCCGTCTCCCAAAAGGAGTGGGGCTGGCGCAAGGGAGTCGATCATATTTTTTTTTGGGCAAACTTTCAGTTTAGCACCCAAGAATCTCTCACAATCCTCCGTCCCCCTTTTT
>JAKLGN010000039.1:0-6238 GCA_022710665.1 Methanoregula sp.
AACTCGATGAAGCTCTTCGGTGTTCCCGTCTGGAGGCCCGGTGTAGGCGGGGATGCGGGCACCCATGCCGAGCCGTTCCACACGAGCCAGCCCTGGCCCGCGGGATCGGGCTGCCACCACCGGCCCTGCACATCCGTGACCCGGAGGGCGTTCACCGCGGCAGCATATGCCTCGCCCGTGATCTGGCCGGCAGCGTACTGCAACCGGAGTCGTTCCCGATCTTTCTCAGCCGTTTTGAAATCCATTCGTGCTGCTCCCCCATTATCCAGCGACCTGACCGGCATGTATCGTCCAGGATTATGAATTATTCACGTAATAATTGTATTTGAGCCTGATCCTTACGAGCCGGGAGCTATTTTCCCTGCTGCAATCCGGCCGGGAGCGTGGGCCGGTTTGAGAAATTAAATCCGACTCCCCGTTTGTCCCGATACCGGAATTGAACACTCATTCTGTCAAAAGAATGGCTGTTTTTTACAGGAAAATCCGGAGGCCGGCTAGGGGGGGGTGGATTTATTTTTGGGGATTTGCGCAGCTGGCGGCCCTTTCGGAAAACTGAAAATATCCGATGTCAAAATCTGCGATTCCCAAAATCCGGTCGGTCCGGAAAAATAAATCCGACCCCCTCATTGTGCCGTGTAGTCAATGGAATAATTGAAAACTTCGGTAATCCGCACCGAAATTAAAATGCAAGGAGCGGATCCACCACTGAATCCCCCGCCACCTTCCGGTACTCCCCGAGGTTCCGGAACGGCCTTTTTGCAATAACCGCAGCAACCCGCTTCTTCCCTACCCCCGGCAGCCACCGGATCGCAGATGCCGGCAGCTCGTTGATCCGGACCGGCACCGGCAGGGCCGTCACCGATCGCATGCCCCAGTCAACCACGACAACGTCTGTTACCATCCGCTCCCTGAGAGGGAGCGGGATGCCGACAAGGATCGGGTAGGACCCCATCTGCCTCCCGAAAGAGAGATCGCCCGGTACCTCGATTACCACATCATGGAGCACGGTGCCGGGGGGAAAGACCCGCTGGAGCATGGGCAGGTCAATCCTGTTCCGCACGTACTCCTTGAACTGCCTGAACCTCCGCTCGTACTTCCCGAGCATGTTGTTCGTGTACGCCGGCGTCCCTTCAAACGGCATCACCTGCCGGATATTCACGCGCCGGACAGAGAGTCCTGCCTCCAGGACACGGTCAAGAAACTGCTCGTTGAGATCGTAGGTCATCTCCGTCTCCCCGGCAAGCCCGCAGACAAAGTTGAGCCCGGGAAGGAGCTCGGGCACGTTGTACCGCCGCATTCCACCTTCCCCGTTCACGATCTCTATCGCCCGGAACACCTCGTCCGGACCTGCTTTGAGGTTATTGGCCGCAATCACGGCCGGGTCCGCGGTCTCCATGCCGAACGCCGCAACATCCCCGGGCGTATGGTGACGGATGATCGCCCGCAGCGCCTCGCGGGCGGCCTCCTCATGCCGGGCTATTGTCGCCGGGTTGGTGTTATCGATGTGCAGGGTCTTCAGGTCCGGCGCAGCAGAGCGGATGGCTGAGAAGAGGGCATCAATCTTTTCCGGTTCCGGGGCCGGGTATTCCCCGGCTCCTGCCCCGTAGGCAAGAATATCCGGTTGCCGGCCGACCCGGAAGTGCCGGGCCCCCAGGGCATGGAGTGCGGCGACTTCTGCAGCCACTGCGGGGGTACCCCGGTATCTCGGCATACCGTAGAACGGCTCGGTGCAGAACGAACAGCCGCCGGTTGCCCCGTGCGGGCAGCCCCGTGCGGTCTCCAGTTCGCACATGACATGCGGGAAGGAGGGGTGCTGCACAATGACGCTGCTTCCCGTTATGCTCCACGGATCGGTGCGGGTGTAGTCCAGCACACCTTCCGGTTCGTTCCCGCCCAGGTAATTGTCAAGTGCCACAGCCGGCTCACCTTCCAGCAGGGCATCATATCCGGACATGACCTGCCGTATTGCCGGCTGACCCCCTTCCTTTGCGTAGCCGAAGCCGATCGGACCACCCACCAGCTTCTTTGGCCCCCTCACCATGTGGCCGACCTGCTGGATCTCAGTGAGCGTGGCAGGGGTTCCGCCGAGATACTTCCCCGGCACCGTTACCCCCGCTATCATGATGAGCAGCCCTGC
Source organism: Methanoregula sp. (assembly GCA_022710665.1). Lineage (GTDB taxonomy): Archaea > Halobacteriota > Methanomicrobia > Methanomicrobiales > Methanospirillaceae > Methanoregula. The sequence goes on from JAKLGN010000039.1 coordinate 2,138, forward strand.
CCTGTTCAGATCAGCGGTCCGGAGCGGATCGTTCCGGAGCTGGTCGATGGTCAGGTACCGCAGGGTGTATTGGTGCGCAAGAAGGGCCCCGGCAACCGTACGGATGTAGGGTGAGACGTACGGCGGCACCCCAAGGCACGCCGGTTCGTCCACGTACCCGTCAAGGATGACCGCCGTGTTTCTCATAGTTCATGCCCGATCAGGGCAAGAAGTTTCCGGGCCCAGTGGAGTTTCCCGCGTTTCATCGGATCCACGTTCTCGTCGTCAAGGTCAAAGCCGGCGAGGTTGATGTGCGAAGCCCCGAGCTCGTCCGCAGCAAAGACCGCCCGGTCACCATCCGTGAAACCGCCGAAGTTGTACACGTGCGGGAGGGGCGCTGCCTGCGTTGTACCGACAACCTTGCCCCTGAACCGTGGTACCCAGTGGTTCAGGAGCGGCATATTGTCTCCGTGGGCGTGGATCACGATGATGGTCCCCTCGTTGTTCAGTTCGATGAAACGGTCGGTCGCCCCGTCGAGGTCCGTGAAGATGGCGTCCGGGCAGATACCGTGGGAGTCAAGGACCTCGGCCGCGGCATCAGCAGCAAATACGATGCCAGTGATTTTTCCGATCTCATCTTTAAGGCAGGGTGCATTGCCGCACACGGTCACTTCGTTGCCGTCCGTCAGGGATGCAAGGGACAGGAGGTTGTCCCGGTCCAGGAGGGATGCAAGGAGCCGGGCAGCCTCTTCATCGGCGGAACGGTCCAGACCAAAATAGTCGACAATCTCCCGGTAGTAGGGCTCCCATTCAGCAAACAGCATACCTGTCCCCACCTCTCCCGTCCGTGGTGCCCGGACCCAAGACAACCTCTTGCAGGCCCGACGCTGCCTTCCGCTGTTCAGACGCCATTCTTCTTCCCCTCGTTCTCCAGGCCGACAAGGTCCCGGAACTTCTTGAGGACCGGCTCGATCACGATCTCGAGCAGCCGGGCCTTGTCCTCCACCTTGCCGAAGTAATGGAGCGGGAGCGTGGCAGCAGCCATGTTCGGGTGCCCGCCGGCATCGCCCATGTCCCCGAACGCCTCGGACAGCGCATTGCCGATGTGGAGGCGTATGTCGCGGTTGCGTGCCGAGATCACGATTGCGTTATCGGTGATACCATACACGAGCGCTGTGTTCACGCCCTCGAGCGTGATGAGGAGATCGGCTGCCTGCGGCAGGGCATCACGGTTTATTACATAGCCAACGTTGGCGAAGAGGTACCCGCTCTGGATCTTCCGCTCATGGATCGCCTTCCCCATCACGTCGAGCGTCTCCTGCGACATGGACGGGGACATGATCTGATCGAGCAGGTCCGCATCAGTCAGCGGCAGGAGAAATCCGGCGTAACTGAGGTCCTGCGGTGTGACGTTCCGCTTGAACTCCTTGGTGTCCGTACGGATACCGTAGAGGAGAGCGGTCGCGACCCTTTTGTCTACCGGCACATCGAGCTCCTGAAGGTACTGGGTCATGATACTGGCCGTTGCCCCCACACCCGGGCGGATATCCAGAAAAGTACTCTGGACCGCCGCGTGCTTTCCCTCCCGGTGGTGATCGATGATGATATGGATCTTCGTTTCCACGGGCACATCGTTGTTGGCTCCCGGACCCTCGCAGTCGACCATCGCAAGGTACGTGCATTTCTGGAGTGCGTCTGTGGTGAGGTGCTCCATCTTGATATCGAGCAGGTTGACGAACGTGCGGTTCTCCTGGTGGCCGATGTTGCCCTCGTAAAAGATGCGGGTGGCAAGCGTTTTGCCGTTCGCCTGTTTTGCGATCTCGGCAAGTGCCATGGCAGACGAGATCGCGTCCGGGTCCGGGTTCTTGTGGGTGATGATCCCAAGCGTTCCCTCCCAACCGGCAAGAAGGGAGAAGAGCCGCTGCGAGATCCGGCTCGCGTGCTGTTTTTTTACCTGGAGGATTGCCTGCCGTGCAACCACTTCCTGCGGGTAGAGGACAAAATCGGCCCCGGCCGCGGTCAGCTTCTGGCCGTTCACCGGGTCGATCGAGCGGGCAACAACCTGCACGGCGGGATACCGCTTCCTGACGGCGAGGAGTGCTGCAAGGTTCGCGTCGCCATCACCGGTCATGACAAACGCGATCTCGAACGGGGGAAGACCCGCAAGCATCTCAGGCGAGGTTATGTCGCGCTGGTACGCATCGAACTTCTGGTCGCGGAGGTGACGGACAAGGGTTTCGTCCCGGTCGGCAACAATCACGCGCTCGTGCTCTTTGGCAAGCTCCTGGATGATGTTGTAACCGTTTGTCCCGCACCCGAAAATGCAGTATTTTACCGGTCCCGGCTGCTGATACGGGGCTTCCTGCGGCATGATACAGAAGATGTATCATTCCACGGTAATAAGGGATTCCAACAGAGGGAAAGAAAAGCCCGCCGCGGTTTATCAAAGGTCGTGTCCACGTTCCTGCCGCTGTTCCAAAACCTTTATTCGCCATTATCAACCACATTAGTAAGCCCAACAAGGTATGGGTCTGTAGCTTAGTTCGGCATAGCGGCGGACTCTTAATCCGCAGGTCAAGGGTTCAAATCCCTTCAGGCCCGTTTTTCATTTTTCATATGTCCTTCCGACAGAGTAGGTCTTGTCATCCTCTGCCTCGACAAGAGCGGAGATATTTCCCATGGCGTGTCGATACGCCTTTTTTAAAAAGTTACCGGCCCTGAGCGCTTCTTTTCCTGCGAGATCCTCGCGATAACAGGATGCCGGCGACAGGGTTCGCGGAACCGCAGGGGGAGTTCAGTCCGGCAACCCGGTGCCAGAAGAAGAGTCCGAATAAACCGTATGAACCACGTACGCCGGGTGTATTTTTTTTATTATCGGAACTCGTAAGCCCCCATACCAAGGTTGCCCCAGTACCAGCTCTGGTGGATGATGGTTCCCTGAGCCGCTGGTCCGGCTGCACCGAGTGCAACGAAAAGCGGCATGAAATGGTCTGGATATGGCTGGGCATGGACTGCCGATGGCGCACGCTCGCGGTAGTGTACGAGATTGTCGCGATCGCCATCTGTTACTGCATGGTTCAGCCAGTCGTTGAACGCGACCGCCCATGCATCCGTGGGCATTCCTTCCCCGAGGGCAACCGCGGGGTCGCCAAGCGGGTGCACCGCTCCTCCGCTGCCGATGACAAGCACTCCCCGGGTTCTGAGGGGCGCGATTGCGTTCCCGAGGGCAAGGTGCCGGGCAGGATCGAGATGGCCCTGGATAGAGAGCTGGACAACCGGGAACCGGGCATCCGGGTACATCAGCATCAGGGGCACCCAGGCCCCATGGTCGAAGCCCCGCCTGGTATCCGTATCACAGGGGATCCCCTCTGCCGCAATAAGGCCCGCAACCTGCTGTGCAAGATCCGGTGAGCCGGGAGCCGGATACTGCATATCGTACAGTTCCGAAGGAAAGCCGGAGAAGTCATGGATGGTAGCAGGGTGCATGACGGCATTCACGGAAGGCTTCTGGGTGTTCCAGTGGGCGGAGATGCAGAGGATGGCTGTGATATCCGGATATTGCATTCCCAGACCGGCAAGGAATTCCCGGGCAGCAACGCCCGGTTCGAGGGGCAGGGAGGGGGCCCCGTGCGAGACAAAGATTGTTGGAAGACGATCCGGTGCCATGAAGCAGTCTTCGCCGCGGGAGCAAAAAACACCATGGATCCGGCAGCCGGCTTACGACAGGCCGATGCCCCGGTTTTATTGCAGCAGGCTATAATATCCCGCAAAGGCAAGGATCACATGGAGTCATGAGCATGATGAAGTTTAACGGAAGCATGACCGAGAAGAACCTGCTCGCGGCATTCGCCGGCGAGTCGCAGGCACGGAACCGGTACACGTTCTTTGCAAGTGCAGCAAAAAAGGAAGGATACGAACAGATCGCAGCGTTGTTCCTGCAGACAGCGGAGGAGGAGAAAGAGCACGGCAAGCTCTTCTTCAAGCAGCTGAAAGGCGGCGACGTGGAGATCACCTCAGCCTATCCGGCGGGTGTAATCGGAAATACCCGGGAGAACCTTGCCGCAGCGGCTGCGGGCGAGGAGATGGAGTGGGGCACGCTCTACCCGAAATTTGCAGCAACGG
>JAKLGN010000039.1:6336-8711 GCA_022710665.1 Methanoregula sp.
ACCCGGGAGAACCTTGCCGCAGCGGCTGCGGGCGAGGAGATGGAGTGGGGCACGCTCTACCCGAAATTTGCAGCAACGGCAGAGAAGGAGGGATTCAGGGAGATCGCGGATCTCTTCAGGATGGTAGGAAAAGTGGAGGCCAGTCACGAGGCCCGGTACAGAAAACTGCACGAGAACCTCGTGAACGGGACGGTCTTCAAATCAGAGATGCCCGCGAAGTGGTACTGCCGGAACTGCGGGTTTGTCCATACCGGAAAGACCGCCCCTGCGAAATGCCCGGTCTGCGACCACCCGAAGGCGTACTTCGAGATCGTGGCGGAGAACTACTGATTTTTTCCCCGGGAGAACTGTTTTTTTTGTGATGCAGTCCCCCGCTCCTGCACAGGGTTATGCCCCGGGGGGAAATGGGGCGTACTCTGATACAGGCAAAGCGTTGTTATCGCAGATGGGGGCTGCACAGGGTGCCGGGGTTGGTGTCACTATCCACGTAAGAGTCTGCGAAGATTTTCCTGTGAAAATTGCATTGAACAAATGTGATTTTTTAGTTTTTTCACGTTCTCAATTATTTGCGATCACCGCCGTCGCCTCCGACGGGGCCCCTGCGGCGGATCCATGACCCTGGGCATACAAAAAAACACGGAACTCCCCCGCCGTGCCCCGCGAAGGGCCCTGAATCAAAGGAGCCCCCATATCTGCAATTTTCATTGTTACGGCGTGAACCGATCCATGCATACCCGTTTCTCCCCCTCATTTTCTTCCGGCCTGCAGCTTACGTGATCCATCCCATCCGCACCCACCGCTCGTACTCATCCGTGCGGAGATCGCGGTTTTCCATAACGATATCCCGGAAAAAATCCCGGTTGCCGGCAATCTCCGATTCCTGTTCTGGATCGGAGAAGCCATTCGTAATCCCCGCCGCGAGTTTCCTCCCGAGATCCCGTGCGGAGACCTCCGCTGCATCCACCGTTTCCGGGTTTCCCCCTGTGGCAACGCTGATCCCCCCCACCGCGATCACGCCAAGATAATTGAGCACATGGTTCTGGTATGCAACCACCTCATCCCCACCGGACGTGTGCGTAGTGGCAACGGAGCAGCCGTATTTACCGGGAAGGATCTGGTAGTGAATCGCATCCGCAAGCCGGTCAAAGAAGACCTTCATCTGGCCGGAGACATTGTCAATATAGACCGGCGAGGCAAAGATAATCCCGTCCGCTTGTTTCATCCGTCCTGTAAGCGACGGGACATCGTCGTCATTCACGCAGATGCCGTTCAGCGAACAGGCATCGCAGGCAGTGCAGGGTGTTACGCGGAGGTCGCAGAGGTCGATCATTTCGATTTCGGCGCCGGCTCCTGCGGCTCCATCAAGTACGAGCTGGGCAAGTCTCCGCGTAGTGCTCCGGATCGTCCGGGGGCTTCCGTTGATAGCGAGAATGTTCATAGTGGATTTGGCACCTGCTCAGGAGATGGGACGGCCGGGGATATTATGACAGGGGGATCGCAGGGAACCCGTTGCCGTTCTGAAGCAAAAAACAGCCCGCGGGGAACTGAAGAGCGGAAAAATGCTCTGGAGAACCATTTTTTTCATGATGTCCCTGTGCGCCACCCGGCCCCCGCAGGGGGCGGGGGCGCAATGTGACGGGATGTAGTCGGTTACCAATAACAGGTCGCCATCGCAAACCAGGGATTGCGTCAGCGGCCGGGCCGAGCGCATGCAAAGCCCCCGGGGGGGTTTTTCTTTTCTCAATGCTTTCCAAAAGCAGAAGATCTGCTCTGTAAAAACCATTTTCAGAATATGTGATCGCCCCCCTCGCGCCATCCCTGCCCCCGTTGGGGGCGGGGGCACATTGCGATACTCACCAATTACCCGTTCAGGAAAATCCGACACTGTTTCATACCATTAATACGGCACTATCCTCATGGGGGATGCCCCGGTGGCGGGGGCGAAGCCCCCGGGAGCGTTGAGGTTTTTTTTAAATGATTTCTCCAGACCGGAAAATTCCACCCGATGTACAGGAAATGCGGTGACCTTGCTAATGGGACATCACGGTTGGGGGGCAACACAACGGGAGCAGCCCCCCCCAAAAAAAGAAATGATATCAGAAGAACAGGACAAAGGACTATTTCTTCAGGATACTTTCTATCTTGTCACCGATAAAAGCGCCAAGGATGAAGATGATGAGAAAGATAAATATCTCGATGAAGAAGCCGGGCGCTCCCAAAGACCCGAAATCGATACTCTTACTCCCGGGGACAAGGGTCTGCGCCGCGAGCACAAAGATGATCCCGAGGACCAGGCCGACAATCACCCCGTTTTTCAGGAGACTGTAATAGTCTTCCTTCCCCTTGTGGAAAAAACCAAACGCGATACCGAGCAT
>JAKLGN010000039.1:8717-9785 GCA_022710665.1 Methanoregula sp.
GCCGACAATCACCCCGTTTTTCAGGAGACTGTAATAGTCTTCCTTCCCCTTGTGGAAAAAACCAAACGCGATACCGAGCATCAGATTCAGGACTTCAAACCACATATGGATACACTCATTGAAGGCAGTATTGCCCGCCACCCTATAAAAAAGGTTTCCGGGAGCGTATGATCAAATCACGGGAGCGTGACGAATACCTGCCGCCACTGCTTTTTCCCAACAACCCGGGTCCGGTGCCCCTGGCCGGTCTGGTCCTCCGCGAGGAGGACATCCCCTTTCTTAAACACCCGTTTCTCACCGCTTCCCACCCCGATTTCCACGGCCCCGTCGATCATGACAACATATTCCCGGCAGATAACGCAGTGCCACGGGTATTCATAACCCGCCGGGATCTCCCGGAAGAAGACGGCCTTGGCCGGCTCCGGCAGGGTAAAGAGGCCAAAGTCCCCCCGGGACTCAAACGGCACTTCAATATCTTCAAAATGCGACTGGTTGTCAGTTCCGGTGTAGAGTCGCGTGATCCTCATGAGATTTTTCCTGATCCGATCCTGTACCTCAAAACAGGAAAAACCCATGCATATCCTCATGCCACCAGGCTGGCACTGCCAGTCACGGGTAGGACAACAATTGCACCAAAGATCGGGACGGTGAAGGTAAGGAAAATCAATCGCATAGGTAAGTAACCTGACAGCCAACGGGCAGTTGCCAATATTCAGGGACCGTATGGGTTGCCGGAATCAGAAAAATGGGGTCAGTATCTCCCAACACCAGTTCATTTTCCCGGCCTTGAGCCCGTCCATCGTGAAATAATCCCCCCTTGCCCCGCCTTCTACGGCCTCACCTGCCGGACGCGGAAAAATGTCGGAAATTGCAGGAGCCCATATTACCCGGTTTTTATAGGAATGGTTACTTAATGTCAAACTGCCTATAGGAATATGATAACCTGTTCCCGGTATCCAGCATCGGTAGCCGGGAACCGGGAATTCCGATGAAGAGGTAACACTGTGGAAGCCATATCCTTTGAAGTCCCGCAGGTCTTTGAACCTGATCCCATCCATATCGACATTC
>JAKLGN010000004.1 GCA_022710665.1 Methanoregula sp.
CGTGGACACGCTCATCAACCGCGACCTTCTCGGGCAGGTCAAGGCAATGGCGGATGCGGTTATCCGCCCGGTCCTTATCATCGAGGGTGGCGATCTCTATACCCAGAGAAACATCCACCAGAACGCGATACGGGGCGTGCTTGCAGCTCTGACTGTTGACATGGGGGTCTCGGTCCTCTTCACCCGCGATGAGCAGGACACGGCGCAGATGCTCATGGTGATAGCGAAACGCGAGGAGGGGGAACGGGGGGAGCGGAAAGTGCACCCGCACAAGACCCACCGTTCAATCAAGGAGGAGCAGGAGTATATCGTGTCGGCATTCCCGGAGATCGGGATGAAGAACGCCCGGCTGCTGCTTGCTCACTTTGGTTCAATTCAGGGAATTGTGAACGCTTCTCTCGAAGAACTTGTTGCGGTGAAGGGGATTGGGGAGAAGACCGGGCAGCGGGTGTTTGAGCTGTGCCTGGCGAAGTACGGGTAATCGGGATCTATTCTTTGGATATCATTGATGGGGGGTGATGCCCCCATACCCCCCTTGCGATGCTTGCCGCCGCCTCGAAGGGCACCCCGCGGCGGCCTCAATTACCGGTTTTCCCGGACCTGCTCTTGCCCCGCCGTGCCCCGCGAGAGGCCCTGAGGCGGGGAGGGCTCATAGTTTCCGTGAATCACAAACCAACTTGATCATTTTTCAATCGCACATCGATCTCCGGAAAAAAATTTTCAATCGACCCCTCACCCCCCGCTCGCATTTTTTCAATCGCGATCCGATCGATCAACCGGAATGCTCACGATGGAGAAAGGAAAAAGTAGTAAAGTACGCTCTTAGTGAGTCAAGTACTTACCCGGCAATCAAGAAGGTACTTTACACTTTTTTTTCCCGATTGATCCATGAAAGGCAGGGGGTCCCGGAAAAATTAACAGAGTCCGGACAAGGATCACGCCCCGTCCAGCATCTGATTCACAATAGAATTCACGGCCGGGTCAGCAAAGAACCGGAACGCCATCTCCCCGTCTGCCGTTATCCGGTACGCCGTCTCCCTCCCGCTCCTCCGGCCCGGTGCCTCTTCGGCAAGGCCGGCACCGGTGAGCACCTTCAGGAACCACGAGAACGTTGCCTGCGACAGGTCGTTCGCCGGTTTCCTCCCGCGTTTATAGTGTGCAACAGGGGCGCCCTCCACCGGTTTTTGGGCCCGCTGGCGGATGTAGTACGGCCAGACCTGGCTGTACAGGTACTGCCGGGGGATGTACGGGACGTCTGTCAGGACGGTGGAAGTCGGGCGATTCCGCAGGAGCACCGCGAGGATCGTCTGGTAGTTCACGTTCGCAAGCATTGCCTGGACATCCCGGTCCGGCACCGGGACCTGCTGCGGTTTCTTCCCGTCGAACGAGCTCCAGACTTCACCATTGATCCACGGGGCAAGCGCGAAGAGCGCCATACAGAGATCCCTTGACCCGCCCGAGAGATCGAACGTGATGCGGGCCCTTTTATTCTCGCGCCGGATCTTCGTCAGTACCGTGCGGGCAGATGGCAATACCGGGGGAAATACCGTCTCGCGGGCGAACGGGATTTCAAGCGAAGCGGAGATCTCCTTCACCGATTCAACGGCATGGCGGACCTTTGCCCGTTCTTTCTCGATCGGCAGGTTCTGCGATATGCCGTACGTTTCGCTCCCGGCGACCACGTACACGCGGGTGATGCCCGGGAGCATGCGGAGGATCGCCGGGAAGGCCGTGTGGATCTTTTCTCCCGCACTGATGATATGGACATGGCTGCCCGGTTGCATGGATCAGGGTCGAATGTCCGGGTTAAATACTTGCAGGTCAATAAAAAAAAGTGGCTGGCGAAGCGGTCGCTTCACAATTTGCACAAAATCTCGAGCGCCTCGGTCCCTTCCTTCACTGCATTCATCAGCAGGATGACATTCTCGGGGTCCTTCTCATTCTGGATCCGCTCGCACAGGGAATGGATGGTGAATGCCAGCTCCTCGGCAAGACCTCCATCGCCATCGCCGCAGGTGCAGGAATCCTCGTCATGGTCTTCCCCGCAGGAACAGGCATGCCCGTCATCATGGATGAGGGTCGCGGCCCCTGCCTCCGCAGCCGCGGGTGCAGCCGGTTTTTTTCCACCAAGTACATTCTTCGCATCTTTCGCGGGTTCATTCTCTGCACAGACGACACAGAGTGTCTTTCCTTTGACTTCAAATAAGGGGCAGCCACAGGTCTTGCAGGCCTTTTCAAGCATTTTTCCTCCTTTCAGGAGGTATTCAGCCATGATTTCGTCTTCTTTGCGCGCTGGCATCTGATCACCGTCGGATCGATATTTAACCTATATATGTCGGTTCCGCATATTAACTACAGGTACACAGGTAGGTGATACCATGCCCAACCCTGAAAAAACTATGGAAAATTGTATCCTGATGCTGCAGCACATTCAGGAGGACAACTCGATACCCAGAAATATCCGGCGCGTGGCTGACGAGACCCGGACGCTGCTTACGAACAATTCCAAGGCAATGGGGCTGCGCGCCGCGGAAGCCATCTCCAAGATTGATGAAATTTCCAATGATCCCAACATGCCCATCCACGCACGGACCCGTATCTGGGAACTCGTATCCCAACTGGAGACCATCCCGCTGGACTGACGGGATAAAAAAATCCTTCCGCTCTTCCCTCTCTCTTTCTGACAAGGCCCCCTGCCGGTTCCGGCCCCGGACGGATACGAGGAAATCCGAAGTATTATCAGACTGACAATACGTGTTCCGGAACACCGTTTTTTAAGGAAGTCTGTCCCGCAGACAAGAGATGGGGGGCACGTGAATCATACCGGGACAGAACCAGTACAGGGCTGTTCAGAAAGGGGAAGAGCGCTTCCGAACGAAGAACCCTGATGGATTCTTCATCTTTTTTAAGTATGATGATCTTTTGCATTTTCAAGCTGTTTTTTTAATCTCGCGGATACTTCTCAGCATCTCTTCCGAGGATGGGGTGCACCGGTAACTGAGGTTGTTCTCGATCTGCCAGAATCCGCTCTTCTCGTCGTAGTTCCCGATGATATTACAGATAACGATATAGGGGGACCGCCAGGGCAATAACCATGGCAAGATCATCCCGAAGAGGATGGTGAAGAAGTCCTGGAACAGTTTCGCGTTTGCGGGGATGATACCGAAGTTGAGCACGATCAGCGTCCATGACGTCCCCCCTTGTATACCGCTGCTTAAAGAGCGAAAGGACGTAGAGCAACCCGTGATTGTCTGTCATGGATATGTTTTTTTGGGCAGGGCGTGATATGTTTTCTCTTAAAAAGAATGCTGGACAAAACAGGAAAAAAACCTGAGCGTGTACCTTATTTTTTTGTGGGTATCGTCTCATTTTTACCACCAACCCAAAATCGAAATCATGGGGTGAAATCTGCCTGAGATAGAGCTCCATGATTTTGATTCAAAAAAGTATTCCAAGCAAACTCGAGACAATGATGACGCTTTCGGGGCTTCGCCCCACCGCTATGGCGCCCCGGTTGCGATTACATGGTTTGCCCAAATCGACTGCCGGGGATGCAGGAGGAATCATATGCCCCCCGCCCCCTTGGGGGCGGTCTGGCGCGAGGGGGGCGACATCCGGCAAAAAATTAGTAGCTGGATTTTGCTCCTATACCCTTTTTGCTTCTTCTGTCTGGAGTGCCGGGCAGAAGTTACAGATGGACCAGAAGACATCCTTTTCCTTGTCCCGGATAAGGCAGTAAAAATCCCTGCCCCGCTGCTCCACGGTAAATCCCCCGGGAAACGGCATCCCCACCGGGTGCCCTGGTTCTTCGAGGACAAACATGGTAAAGGCCGCGATCAGGTAATAGAACAGCCGGTTCTTCGGGTTCTGGAAATACGGGTTGCGTTCACTGGTCTCTTCCCAGACAAAACATCCTTCGGGCAGCATAGTGCAGAACCGGGTAAATGTCTCCCGGTCATGGATCGGGCCGGTCATTCGGTCAAACGCCCCGCTCCGGCCCATGGAAAGGAGTTTGTGGTGTTTCCCGAAGATCTGATCCCGGAAATACGGGCAGATTGCCTGGCGGTAGGGCTGGGGGAGTTTCCCGATATCGCTGTTGAGCCTGCCTCCGATGATCTGGAGATCGAACAGGGAATACGCACTGATTTCCTGTGCAACAATGGTGCCCAGCCCGCCTCTTGTCCGTGCCGACAGCAGCCGGGTGGCAATATCGCGAATCAGGGCGCCCGAATCGGTTCTGTCGTCACCGGCAGCTGCAGCCGTATCACCTTTTTTACTGTCCCGCATCTGCATCAGCATATCTTGACTGATACAAAAAATAGGTATGCGTTCTCCCGATCCGGATGACTGAACCGTTACCGTGGATATCCCGATAGACGTATAAAGGTCAAGATTAAACGCATTTTAACGGCTAAAACAGGCCGCAGGATGAAAGAATATGTCTGATACGAACAAGTACCTTGCAGAACTTATCGGGACCTTTGTCCTGGTGTTTATGGGTTGCGGAAGTGCCGTCATTGCCGGGGAAAAGGTCGGTTTCCTTGGCATAGCCCTGGCATTTGGTCTGTCTGTTCTTGTTATGGTCTATGCAATCGGCCCCATATCCGGGTGCCATATCAATCCGGCCATCACGATTGCCATGCTCATCAACGGGAAGATAAGCGGCAGGGATGCCGGGATATATATTATCTGCCAGTGTATCGGCGCGATCATCGCAGCAGGCCTCCTCTTCACTATCATGACCGGTCTCCCGACATACTCTCTTGCTACCAGCGGGCTGGGACAGAACGGGTACGGTGTCGCATCCCCCGGAGGATTCTCCATGGTATCGGGACTTATCGCAGAAGTCATCCTCACCTTCATCTTCCTCATCGTTATCTTCGGTGCAACAAGCAGGGCTGCACCCGCGGGATTTGCCGGCATTGCGATCGGTCTCTCCCTTGCGTTGATCCATATTGTCGGAATCCCCATAACCGGCGTATCCGTCAACCCGGCCCGGAGTATCGGTCCTGCCCTTCTTGTCGGGGGGACAGCGCTCGCCCAGCTCTGGCTCTTCATCATCGCCCCGGTTATCGGTGCAGTGCTGGCTGCCTTTGTGTGGAAATATCTGCTTGAAGGAGCTGCTTCGCCGGCATAACCACTCCCCATTTTCAGGAGTGCCCGTAGTGTTTATAGCCGGGAAAATCCCATAAGAATCCTGACACATGGATATTCTCAGCATCATCCTGATTGTCGCCGGTCTCGTTCTCTTTGAGACGATCACGAGCATTGACAATGCTATCATCAATGCCGAAGTCCTCTCGACCATGGGTGAACGGGCACGACGCTGGTTCCTGGTCTGGGGGCTTATCTTCGCCGTCTTTGCCATCCGCGGGCTGCTACCCTGGCTCATTGTCTGGCTCTCCTCACCAGGACTCGGGCCGGTCGGCGCCCTGACCGCAACATTTTCGAGCGATCCGCTCGTCATAGCAGCCATCGAGCAGTCAGCTCCGGTGCTCCTGATCGGAGGCGGCACGTTCCTCGTCTTCCTCTTCATCAACTGGCTGTTTCTGGAGACCAAGAACTACGGCCTGAGGGGGGAACGTTACTTTGCAACGAAGGGGGTCTGGTTCTTTGCCATTGTCTCAATCCTGCTCGCAGGTATCGTCTGGTTCGCTCTCAAACAGAATCCGATGATGGCTTTTGGCGCCGTAGTCGGATCTACGGCGTTTTTTATCGTGCACGGTTTCCGCCAGAATGCCGAGCTGGCCGAGCACCGGATGCTCCATTCTTCCGATATGTCGGATGTCAGCAAGATCTTCTACCTTGAGGTCATCGATGCTACGTTCTCCATTGACGGCGTGATCGGGGCGTTCGCGTTTACGATGGCAGTCCCGCTCATCCTTATCGGGAACGGTATCGGCGCGTTCGTTGTGCGGGAACTGACCCTGCGGAATGTCGACAATATCAAGAGATACCGGTACCTGAAAAACGGGGCAATGTATTCCATTTTCTTTCTCGGCACCATTATGATCCTTGACAGTTTTGGCATTCAGATCCCTTTCTGGGTCTCGCCCCTCATCACGTTCGGGATCGTGGGATTCTTCTTCTACAAATCGGTGCGGGAAATACCGAAGGTTTCGGGAACCAAATAGGAAAATACCGGTTGATTTTTTTCCATCGCCTATCCCGTCCCAGGTCAGGTCCGCTTCCCGGTCCTTGAGGGACGGTTTTTTTGGGAGGGATTCTGGATCTCCAGGACTTTTATTCCATGGCACACCATTTTTTGAGAGGAAAAAGCGGCTCTGTAGAAACGGGCATGAACCTATAACGTTCGCTCCGGATCCATGAAAATTGCAGATACGAGGGCTCCCCGCCTCAAGGCCCCTCGCGGGGCACGGCGGGGCAGTTCCCTGTTTTTTTTGTATGCTCAAGGTTATTGATCCGCCGCGGGGGCGCCCCGTCGGGGGCGGCGGCGTTGATCGCAAATAATTGAGAACGTGAAAAATCCCAAAATCACATTTGTTCAAAGCAATTTTCATAGGAAAACCTCTTCTTATGGTGTCAGTGACCCCCGCTCTCCCCCAGAGGGGGAGGCAGCCCAAGGGGGCAGGCCCCCTTATCCCCCCTTACCCGGCCATACTCCACGGGGCGAGCGCCCGTGGCCCTATCGCTCATCAATATAATTTCTCATAGAGGATTTCTAGAGAGCAGAAAAAGCAATAAAAAAAAAGATCAGCGCCCTATCCGGACAGGCAACCCCTGCCCGTCAGTCCGGGATGAAGATCCCTTTCAGTTTTTTGGCTTTATCCATGCACCAGAGCCCGCCTTTCAGGACCGGGATGATGAGCCGCATACCTCCCTCCATCTCCTTTGAGACGTCCTTTAGCCGGTTTCGGATCGGCAGGTGCTGGGGACAGGCTTTCTCGCATTTGCCGCAGGCCTTACAGAGCCCGGCATAGGATACCCCTCCCATGAGACCTCCGTGGTGACCGAAGTACTGGAATTTTGCAGACCGGTCATGCGGGAAGAGGTGGTGGGCATTATACAGCGAAAAGCAGCCGGGGATATCGACCCCGGCCGGGCAGGGCATGCAGTACCTGCAGCCCGTGCACCCGACCTTCATCAGCCGCCAGTAGGTGTCCCGGACGCTACTGATACAAACGAGCTCCTCCTCCGTCAGCGACCGGGGGTACGCATCAGCTGCCGTTTTGAGATTCTCCTCAATATTTGCCTCATCGTTCATGCCGGAGAGGACGACCGTGACCTCAGGGTGGTCCCACACCCAACGAAACGCCCATGCGGCCGGTGAGCGTTTCACGGGGGATTTATCCCAGATCTTTTGTACTTCTTCCGGTACCGGTCCCCCGAGGTTACCCCCGCGGAGGGGTTCCATGATCATGACCGCAAGATTTTTTCCATGGGCATATTCGAGACCTTCCGTCCCCGCCTGGTTCTTCTCATCAAGATAGTTGTACTGGATCTGGCAGAATGTCCAGTCATAGGCATCAACAATCTCCTTAAAAGCCGGGAGGTCTGCGTGCGTGGAAAAACCGGCATACCTGATCCGTCCATCTTTTTTTGCCTGAGAAAGAAATTGCAGCACCCCGAGTTTCTTGAGGTGATCAAAACTCTCCCTTGTAAGACTATGCAGGAGGTAATAATCGATGTGGTCGGTCTTCAGGGTGGCGAGCTGGCCATCGAGGATCTGGTCCATGTCCTCCCGGGAGCGGACCGACCACGGGGGGAGTTTTGTTGCCAGCCGTACTTTGTTGCGGTAGCCATCTTCGAGGGCACGACCAAGGAGCTGTTCACTCCTGCCAAAGTGGTACGCCGGGGCCGTATCAAGATAGTTCACACCATGATCGATCGCATAGCGCAGCTGCCGTATAGCCCGGTCTTCATCGATCCCGCTGCCGCTCTTTTTTGCCGGCAGGCGCATGCAGCCGAACCCGAGGATCGAAAGCTCATCGCCGGTTTTGGGGACTTTTCGGTAGAGCATGGGAGACACCTCATCTATGGTAAACAAACCAGTCAATTGGACAGGCACTCTTATAGGTTTTTTTCTTTGGTGAGATCATCTGCCCTTGCTCATGGGAACAGGGGAAGATGACCCCCTCTCCCCCAAAGGGCAAGCAGCATGCGGGGGGAAAGTCACCCTGACCACACCAGGACAACATTTTTCAAACGATTTTCAGACACCGTTATCCTCCACGGGGCAAGCCCAAAAGAAGCGGCAAGCGCCGGGGTCCCATCGTCATTCTCGTGGCAGTTTTTATTGTGGGTAGTGTTTCATTTTACCACCAACCCAAAATCGAAATCATGACGTGAAATCTGCCTGAGATGGAGCTCCAGGATTTTGACTTAAAAAAGTATTATAAGCTCATTGAGACAATGATGACGCTCCCTGGGCTTCGCCCCGCCGCTCTGGCGCCCCGGTTGCGATTACACCAAATCGACTGCCGGGGATGCATGAGGAATCACATGCGCCATGAGCCCCTGCGGGAACAGGAATTGGCACGTTGGGAGTTATCATTTCAAGGAAAAAAAGGCATTTCTGGTAAAGCAGCTATTCTCTCACCCTCCACCATAGGACCGGATGTGTTTCCATGCGCGGTGATACTGACCAAACCGTGTACTCCTCTCATCGTACATTTCAGGATCTTCGCGGAGGAACCGTATCCGGTCCTCCCCGACAGGACAGACTTTGATGCAGATACCGCAGGGAGCCATGAACTGTTTTGACAATGCCTCCGACCGCGTGGCACAGGTTTTTTTGTCGGTCAGTCCTTCGGGATAGTCTTCCCCACCCAGCGCATGGACCGGGCAGGCTTCCACGCACCGCTGGCAACGGATGCAGAGCGGTTTTTCCAGTACCGGATCCGGCTCAATCTCCGCTGCGGTCAGGATTGATGCGAACCGGACCCGGGGCCCGAATTCCGGTGTCAGGAGCGTGTTGTTTACACCAAAATTCCCAAGACCCGCAAGAAATGCCGCATGGCGGTGCGAGAAGAACGCTACCGGTTTCTCCATCAGAACGCTGATGGAACCGTAGCCGTCACGGGGAATCCAGACAGAAGGGTAGCCGCCAGCGGAAAGGGCAGAAGCAATCCGGTACCCCGCCTGGTCCAGCAGGGCATTGACCGTACGATAAAGCTCACGGTACCAGATGGAGGGGGCAGACTCGAGGACAGGTAGGGAAACCGGCAAACCGATCACAATAACCGTGTTTGTCTCCGGAAAGACAGACCGGGGGCGGAACGCTTCAGGAATCCATGGTTCAAACAGGGGAGCATCCCAGCGGCCGGCAGGTGCAAATCCAACCAGCGGAATATCAAGATCTGCACATTTTTTTCTGACCTCGTGCCGGATAGTTTCGTTCATGGAGCAGCATACAACGGTCTGCAATATATGAATATGGGAAACCGGGTATGACCTGTCCCGTTCCGGCACATCCCCCCGTACACAAGAGGAATATTGTTATATATCAATAAAATATATTTTATACCCGGAGCCTCAAGTCTATGACGGCAGTCCCTGATATCACCGCTGGCATCAACCTTCTCTTATGCATCGTGATCTTCGTGCTCGGGTACCTCATGTACCGCAGGCAGGAAAAGATAAGCGCACTCCTGATAAGCATTGCTTTTGGCCTGTTCGGCCTTTCGCACTTCAGTGTGGTGACCGGTATCAGCTTCCCCGAGGTCACCTTTATCCTGCTGAGGATTTCCGGGTATGTTCTTGTGGTTGCGGCACTCTGGCTTATGCTCTCAGAATAACAGTGCCCATGGCAGGAAAAATCCGCTGTTTTTCAGACATTCAGATACAGGTACGTGGTGACCGGCTCAGGAACCGGTCACCGTGCAGACGATCGTGCGTTCCCTGCCCGCATTCACATCGAGTTCAAGCAGCACGAGCTGCTGCCAGGTCCCGCACACGATATGCCCCTCCACCACCGGCACCGTTATGGAAGGACCGACGAGGGCAGCTTTGACATGCGAACGGCCGTTGCCATCACCCCACCGGCTGTTGTGGGCATAGACCTCGTTGTCCGGGGCGAGCACCGCAAGGGCACGCGTGAGGTCTGAAAGCACACCGTCCTCGTACTCGATCGTAGTCAGGGCTGCCGTGGAGTGCTGCACAAAGAGATGGACAAGCCCGTTTATCACTCTGCTTTCAGATACTGCCTTTTGCACGTGAGGAGTGAGATTGATGATATCCCCTTCACGGCGTGACATCACGGTCAGAATCGTGCGAAACATGGAATAATCACAGGTACATGGGGAACGGTAGATAAAAACGGTTATGGGATTACCTCAGAAGCACGGGAAAAAACATACCTTCAACCTTGGAACGAAAGAAAACAAGAAAAAATCCTGAAAAGATCGGTTTCACGCAATAGGATCGCCAACCCTGACACCCTCCCTGCCCTTGCCATGGCAACGGTGCAGGGGGACAGTCCTGCAACTACCTGTGCAGGAAAATTCCACACTATTCTCTCCAGGTAATACCGTGTCAGCGCAACCGGAGCGCCACGCCAACCGTGCGAAGTCCGGGAACCATCATCAAAAAAATGAACCTCTTGGGCACTTTTAAAAAAAAAACTCTGTTCTTACCAGACGTTCTTTTAGGCTTTTTTGCCCACCTCCGCTCCCGCCGCGGTGGCATTTCCCGGATTGCGATGGAGACATATTTCCTGTTACAGGCTTCATCTTATCATTATGTCCCCCGGTCCCGACCGGTGGACTAGTGGTGTAAGAGGCTGGTTTGGTATTACCGGGGATGTTCATAATCAGGAATCGCCGGATTTTTCTCTTAATTCCCGGATTGCAGTTTGCATCCTGAAAAAAGCCCGGTTTTCCCCGCTACGAGATAGTGAGACCGGGCACTACCCTCATCGGTAAAACAAGGCAGGTTGTTATCTACTATTACGGCAGAAATCCTTTAACGCAATCATGATTCCGTGGCTGAACTCCAATTTCAGGCATTTCAAACCAACCGCCGCCATCGCCATCAATGCCACGCGGCACATGAATAAAATCGAGAGGAAAAAGTTATTCTCTCCCGATATCGAGCCGATGCGTACTGCCGAGGGGAGGTGGTTCGAGGCGATAGTGTATGAGATGTTCCTGGACATATCGAAAAGATCCGATACAATCAAGTACCTCGCAATGAAAGGTGCTGACGCTCCACAGCGGCGTGAGGAAGTCCGGATCGGTCAGAACGGGCTCTTCTATTCCAAATATGGTGATATTACCATCCGGGGAAACGGGCAGGATCTTGCCGAGTTCGACATGTTGCTCGTGGACTCAGACAACCATGTTGCTTTTGCTGAAGTGGTCACTTCACCGGCAGACTTAAAAGAATTTGAGATTGAGATCGCCTTTAAGAAAAAACTGCTCGGCTACCTTTACGGGCAGAAGATCACCCCCTTCCTGCTTGTTTCATCTTTTGATCTATCGAACTATTCTGTAGTAAAACGCCTCGCAAAGGACAGGACGAACGCGGTTATTCACACAAGTTCCTGTGAGGAGATCAAATCCCTTGTCAAGCATTACCGCCCACGGATTCTCTACAACCTCCCACAGAACCATCCGAAACTTATCAGGGCTACAGAAATCCCGATGAAACACCCGTTTGATTACAAACGGTACCATGATGAGGTCAGGAACAGGCTATTTTCTGAGATCAATAAGACCCGGGGCGGGATTAAACCGGCAATCACGGATCCAACAGGCCAGCTCGTGAAAAAAGTGCTCTACGGGGGCCTCTTTCCACCGGCTATCAAATCTGTTTGCGAAACATACGGGCTTACAGTCAAAGGAAAGAAGATCATACCCGAAGATTTTTCAAAATATTATTCCAAGGCGATAATAGCCACCGACCTTCCTAACTATGAACTGATCATCTACCTGCGCTCAAAACAAAAGAAAGAATATCATAAGATGATCCAGATGAAGGATGGCCACTTCAAGTACGAGCGCCCGACACCTCCAAAGGTTGGGTTTTTCTTATGGCTTGAATCCATCCAACCAACTCTCGGTGCACGGATTACACTCCAGGTGCTCGACGCATTTTCCATTGGCGAACGATCACCGACCTAGTTAAAGATCTCCGGATCCGGGTATTCGGATCTGTACTTTTTGTTATTAGGTACCTTTCATCGTGGAACATCCGATGCATGACAGGAAAAGATGAGGAAAGTATCCCCGGGAAACTTTCCTTAGATCTCCGTTTCCCCGGTCCGGATCCTGATGGACTTTTCGACAGGGATCACAAAGATCTTCCCGTCCCCGAATTTACCAGTACGGGCCGATTCTGTGATGGTGCTGACAAGGGTATCAAGATCGGAATCCCTGACAACAATCTCAATCTGGAGCTTGGGTAGCATGTCGACTGTCATTAACCCGCCCCGGTATTCGAGGGAGATCCCTTTCTGCTCACCCCGTCCCCGGACTTCAGAGACGGTCATGCTTTTAAAGCCTTTGTCTTCCAGCGCTTTTTTTATGAACTCGAATCGTTCTGGTTTAAGGATTGCTTTTACTAATTTCATGATGATCCCACCAAATCAGCACCGCTCCCCGTGCTGCGAGATATCAAGGCCAACATACTCTTCTTCCTCCGTCACGCGCAGGCCGATCGTTTTGTCGATCACAACCGCGAGTACGTAGGTGACCACGAATGCATAGATCACAGCAGACCCAGCTCCTACCACCTGTGCAATAAACTGGGTGACATTACCTTCAATGAGCCCGGATTTGCCGTTGATTGCTGCCATGGAAAAGATACCCGTTGCGAGCGCGCCCCAGAGGCCGCCCATCCCGTGGATTGCCCAGGCATCGAGGCTCTCGTCAATCTCTTTTCCCTGCCGCCAGAGCATGATGCCATAGCAGAGTGCACCGGCCACTGCACCAATGATGATTGCTCCCATCGGGGTGACAAAACCGGCACCGGGAGTTATCGCGACAAGACCGGCCACTGCACCCGAGACAAAGCCAAGCGAGCTCGGTTTACCGCCATGGGCCCACGAGACAAGCATCCATGAGATCGCTGCTGCTGCCGCTGCCGTATTTGTGGTAACAAACGCTACTGCAGCAAGACCGTTCGCATCGACCGCACTGCCTGAATTGAACCCGAACCAGCCGAACCAGAGCAGGGCGGCACCGAGGATTGACCATGGTATATTTGCCGGTTCCATACTGTACTTGCCGTACCCTACACGTTTACCGATCACCAGGGCAAGAGCAAGTGCTGCAAAACCTGAACTGATGTGCACGACCGTGCCGCCGGCAAAGTCGATCGCACCAAACTGCGAAGCCCAGCCGCCGCCCCACACCCAGTGGGCCATCGGATCATAGACGATCGTGGTCCAGATCAAGGCAAAGACAAGGTACGAGCTGAACTTGATCCGCTCGGCAAATCCCGAGGTCACGATTGCCATGGTCACGGTCGCGAATACCAACTGGAAGACCATATACAGCAGTCCAGGGATGACCGGGCTGTAAGCACCGGGATCCATTCCCACGTTGTTCAATCCGAGATATTCCAGGTTGCCGATAAGCCCACCGACATCTGCACCGAACGCCAGCGAGTACCCGAACAGCACCCACTGGATGCTGACGAGTGCAAAGGCAACGAACGACAGGGTGATCATGTTGATGAAGTTTTTCCTCCGGACAAGACCCCCGTAGAAAAGACCCACGCCCGGCGTCATGATCATGACGAGGGCCGTCGAGGCGAGGATCCATGCTGTTGCTCCTGAATCAATTGCCATTCATTTCACCAATTATCTTTGTTCTGCATCGTTTTTCCATATCTTTAATTATCCCCAACTGGAACGGACGTGACTGATCAAACTGATAGCGATAATTGCCGGAGAAAAAATCCGGTATCTCCCTGGTTCATCAGTTCCCGCTGTTCCCGTCAGTTCGGATTTTCAGTGTAGTACAATTGTTGGAAGGAAGTTGTATTCCAATGTTTATAAATATTATGTATTGGCGACACCATCACGAGAAGAAAAACCGAGCGGTTCGTGCAACGATTTCCGAGAGTAAAATCTCATAAAAATACAAAAAACATTGATTTTTTCCCGGCCAATTTCTATCATTACCGCTGTCATACCGTTAATCCTGCCCGTACTGGATTTCCCATGAATGGAAACGGGTCCAGAGCTCGTTGTTATCCGGATCTCCACCCGTATCCAAAAAGATGCAGATCAACGGTTCCTTCCCGCGCTGATGAAATCCCCTGCAACCATCCGGCACAGTCGGTTACTTTCCGCGAGATACCTGGAGGTGTCCCGTGCGATCCGGACCTGCTCGTGGTGTCGGAGATCGCCGGACCATTCCCTCACGATCTCTCCGGTCATTTCAAGATGGAACTGCAGGCCGAGTGCATCCCTGATTGAGAATGCCTGGTTCCGGACCTTCTCCCCGTACGCGAGCAGGTGGCCCCCGTAAGGAATTTCAAACGTTTCCCCGTGAAGCTGGAACACAGGGAACTGTTCCGGGAATGCTGCAAACCAGCCAGAGGCATCGGTCACCCGATGGAGCTGGTGCCACCCTCTCTCCTGCAGGAACGGGTAAACCCGTGCCCCGTTGGCAGAGGCTATCAGTTGTGCGCCAAGGCAGATCCCCAGTACTTTCTGCCCCGCTTTGACCGACCGCCGTATGAGTTCTTTCTCCTGTTTCAGCCAGGGAAATTCTTCTTCGTCATTGACACTCATCGGCCCCCCCATGAACATGAGATGGGTCGGTTGAGCAAGGCGGGGGACCTCATTGGTGTCGTACAGCCGGATATATTCAAACGGGATATCCATTTCATGGAAGAGGGTTTCAAAATATCCAGACGGTTCATGGGGAACATGCTGGAAGATGGCGACCTTCGAATCCATATCTGGTTTCCTGCAACATCTGCTATAAACCTGCCGGGAAGGTTCCGGAAGCATTCACCTCATGCCCGCTCGCCGTGCTGGCAGATGTCCAGCCCGACATATTCCTCGTCCTCGGTGACACGCAGCCCCAACGTGCGGTCCATGATAACCCCACGACGTACGTCATGCAGAACGCGTACGCGGCCGCCACCCCGGCGCACAGGGCATTGACCAGGAACTGGTTGGCGTTGCCCCCGAACAGCCCGGTATATCCCCCGACTGCTGCCGCGGCAAAGAGACCGGTGGCAAGGGTGCCCCACAGGCCGCCCATGCCAGGGTTGGCCCAGGCATCGAGACTCTCGTCGAACTTCTGCCTGATCCGGACGAGCATCATGGAATAACAGAGCACCCCGGCAACCGCGCCGATGAAAACGGCCACCAGCGGCGTCACGAAACCAGCGGCAGGCGTGATGGCAACCATACCGGCAATTGCCCCGCTCACCATGCCAAGCGAGCGCGGCTTGCCGCGGTACCAGCTCGCAAACATCCAGACAAGCGTACCTGCTGATGCTGCCGAGTTGGTGTTGACAAACGCGACAGCTGCACTGCTGTTGACCGCAAGAGCGCTGCCGGCATTGAACCCGAACCACCCGAACCAGAGGAGGGCCGCACCGACAAGTGCAATGGGAATGTTGTGCGGTTCCAAGGCATATTCACCATACCCGGCCCGACGCCCGATAACACAAGCCAGCCCCAGTGCGGCAAAGCCGGAACAGATCTCGACAACCGTTCCCCCGGCAAAATCGATAAGCCCCATCTGCTGGGCCCAACCCCCGCCCCAGGCCCAGTGTGCAAGGGGGCAATAGACAACGGTCAGCCAGACAAGACAGAAGACAATATAGGAAGAAAGTTTGATTCTCTCTGCAACCGCTGAAGTGACAATCGTAATGGTCACTGCAGCAAAGAAGAGCTGGAATACCATGAAAACGAGCGGAGGATCTGCTGCAGTACCGGCACTGGCACTAACTCCCGATAAGCCCAGGTAGTCCAGGTTCCCGAAAACCCCTCCGAAGTCAGGCCCGAATGCAAGCGAGTACCCGATAAAAATCCACTGGATGCTTGCCAGCGCCAGGCTCACAAAGGACAGCGCAATCATCGAAATAAAGTTCTTCTTCCTTACAAGTCCGCCATAAAAAAGGCCGACACCGGGGGTCATCAGCATGACCAGCAGCGCCGAGACCAGCAGCCAGCAGGTAATTCCTGTATCCATTGCCATGTAATCACCGTAATAAGATGATCAACTGCGACCGGACTGTTCCATCACTGCGCTGGAAACCCTGCAGGTACCGGGCGTCTGGGTGCCCTCCCGTGGACGAATGCCAAGCATTCCGGTACGGGCATCAGAGCGGAGAGACAGAACGATCGGCCGATCCGTACGGGATTACAAGTCCGTAAATCACCGATTATTCAAAAATTTTTATAAGATTTAATATGTTGCCAGATACCGGTCCAGTTCCCACGGGTGGACCGCGAGCCGGAAGGCATCGGTTTCCATCTCGGCAATGCGAGTAAGGTTGGTTACCACGTGCTCGCCGAGGATATTGCAGATGACCTCGTCCTTGAGGAGTGCTGCGTTTGCCTCGGCAAGACTTGCTGGCAGCATCTCGACCTTGAGCCGCTTGCGATCCTTTGCGTTGAGGTGGTAGATGTTGGTGTTGGTCGACTCCGGTGGCATGATCTTGTTCCTGATACCATCCATCCCTGCTGCGAGCATGCAGGCGAAGGTGAGGTACGGATTGCACATCGGATCAGGGCTCCGGAACTCGGCGCGGGTGCTGTTGCCCCGGGCTGCCGGGACGCGGACGAGTGCCGAGCGGTTTGCTGCGCTCCAGGCAAGGTAGCAGGGGGCTTCGTAGCCGGGAACGAGGCGCTTGTAAGAGTTGATGGTCGGGTTCGCGACCCGGGTGATTGCCTTTGCATGCTTCAGGATACCGCCGATATAGTAGAGGCATGTGTCCGAAAGCTGCAGTTCGGCGTTTGCATCGTAAAACGCGTTCTTGCCGTTCTTGGAGAGAGAGCCGTGGGTATGCATGCCGCTGCCGTTGATGCCGGCAATCGGCTTGGCCATGAAGGATGCGTGGAGGCCGTACTGCAGGGCAATCGACTTCGTTGCAAACTTGAAGGTGATGACGCGGTCTGCGGTCACGAGGGCATCGCCGTACTTGAAGTCGATCTCGTGCTGGCTGTCGGCAACTTCGTGGTGGGAAGCTTCGATCTCAAAGCCCATATTGCTCAGTGCAAGGACCACGTCGCGCCGGACATCTTCTGCCGAGTCCGTGGGGGCGAGGTCGAAATACGCACCATGGTCCTCGAACTCCGTGGTAGGTTGGCCATCGTACATCTTGAACAGGAAAAACTCAAGTTCGGGCCCGGTGTTAAAGGTAAATCCTGCCTTCGCTGCATCTGCCATCGCCTTGCGCAGGATGAAGCGGGGGTCCCCTTCAAAAGGCTTGTTGCCGTACGTCTGGACATCGCAGATGAACCGGGCAACCTTTCCTTCCTGGGGCCTCCACGGGAGAACTGCATACGTGGCCGGGTCGGGCTTGAGGATCATGTCGGATTCTTCGATCCGGGCAAATCCTTCAATAGAAGATCCATCGAACCAGATACCTTCGGTCAGTGCTTTCTCGGCCTGGATTGCAGGAATCGAGACGTTTTTGGGCATCCCCTGGATGTCCGTGAACTGGAGACGGATGAATTTAACCCCGTCTGCCTCGATTTTCTTGAGCATTTTCGTTACATCTGCTGACATACTGGAAGACATGTTCCACCCAATCATATTTATACCTATTGAGCCAATGTTACTGCACAACTGAACGAATGTTCATATCATCATGAACATATGTTCAACAGTACTGGATCAGTTTCCATTGTGATAATATGTGTGGTATTATAGGTGTCATTGACCGGCGTCGACAGCTGATGGACGGCTCCAGGATTCGTGAGGCTCTCGCGTCCATGGACGAGCGTGGGAGCGGAGAAGGTGCAGGGTATGTGGCATATGGGATCTATCCTGACTACAAGGAGTACTACGCACTCCATGTATTCTTCGATAATATCCGGGAAAACAAGGCCTCGCTCGATAACCAGCTGGAGAAGTGGGGGACCATCATCCATGACGAGCAGATCAAGACCCATGAACAGCCCGGTCTCCGGAAGGTCCACACGCCGTGGAGGTACTTCTTCCGACCGGACCGGACCCTGATGCCGAAAAGCACCACTCCCGAAGAGGATATTATCACGCACCTGGTCATGAAAGTCAACAGCGAGAAGAACGGGGCGCTCATCTTCTCATCCGGGAAAAACGTCGGAGTCTTCAAAGCAGCTGGCTGGCCCGAGGACGTGGCGAACTTTTACCGGATCCAGGACTACAAAGGATACCTCTGGCTTGCCCATAACCGGTACCCGACCAACACGGCCGGGTGGTGGGGCGGGGCCCACCCGTTCAACCTCCTCAACTGGAGCGTTGTCCACAACGGTGAAATCACCTCCTACGGCACCAACCGGCGCTACATCGAGAGTTACGGGTACAAGTGCACAATGTACACCGACACGGAAGTCGTTGCCTACCTCGTCGACCTTCTCGTGAGGAAGCACGGGCTCTCAGAGAAGATGGCGGTCCGGGCGCTCGCCCCGCCATTCTGGGAAGAGATCGACCGGATGCCGGCAAAGGAACAGGAGCTCAACCAGGCACTCCGGCTCACCTACGGTTCCGCCCTCATGAACGGGCCCTTTGCGATCTGCGTGGCAAACGAGAACTCGCTCGTCGGGTTCACGGACCGGATCAAGCTCCGCCCCCTGGTTTCTGGTGAGAGCGGCGACCGTCTCTTCATCTCCAGTGAAGAGGCAGCGATCCGGCGGATCGATCCCGACGTGGAGAACATCGCGATGCCCAAGGCCGGTGAGCCGGTGATCGGGAAGGTGTACTCATGAGCATCGGCAGCACTCCTCTGAAGTTCCGTGTCAGGATCGATCCGGAGCAGTGCATGAACTGCGGCCGCTGCATCGGGAGCTGCTCGTACGGGGTGTTCCGGCGCGAAGGCGACGATATCCGGATCAACTCAAGAAACTGCGTTGCCTGCCACCGGTGCATAGCGTTCTGCCCGCGGGATGCCATCGAGATCGAGGAGAAGCCGGGCGATTACCGGAGCCACCCGGTCTGGACCCGCGACGTGCGCGAGGCGGTCTTCAACCAGGCCCGGACCGGCAAGATCATCCTTGCCGGTATGGGCAATGCCAAGCCGTACCCGATCATCTTCGACCATCTGGTCCTCGATGCGTGCCAGGTGACCAACCCGAGCATCGACCCGCTCCGGGAGCCCATGGAGCTCCGGACCTACATCGGCAAAAAACCCTCATCCCTTGACCTGAAACAGCTATCGAACGGCGATGTCGAACTGAAGACGAAACTCACCCCCAACCTCCAGATCGAGACCCCGATCATGATCGGGCACATGAGTTACGGGGCGATCAGCCTGAACGCTCAGACTGCGCTTGCAAAAGCTGTCAGCAGGATCGGCACCTTCATGGGAACCGGGGAAGGCGGGCTTCACGAATCGCTCTACCCGTACCAGGACCACATGATTGTGCAGGTCGCCTCGGGCCGTTTCGGCGTAGACATCAACTATCTCGAGCGGGGGGCAGCGATCGAGATCAAGATCGGGCAGGGCGCAAAACCCGGTATCGGCGGCCACCTCCCGGGCGAGAAGGTCTGCGCCGATGTCTCGTGCACCCGCATGATCCCCGAGGGGAGCGATGCGATCAGCCCTGCTCCTCACCACGATATCTACAGTATCGAGGACCTCAAGCAGCTCGTCCGGAGCCTCAAGGAGGCAACCGAGTGGAAGAAACCGGTCTTTGTCAAGATCGCCGCGGTCCATAACTCCGCAGCCATCGCAGCCGGTATCGCCCGGTCCGGAGCCGATGCGGTCGTTGTTGACGGATTCCGGGGGGGGACCGGGGCTGCACCACGGGTTTTCCGGGATAATGTGGGCATCCCGGTCGAAGCAGCCGTTGCAAGTGTGGATGCAAAACTCCGCCAGCAGGGGATACGGAACGAGGTCTCCATCATTGCAAGCGGCGGCATCCGGGAGAGTGCGGATGTGGCAAAGATCATCTGCCTCGGTGCCGATGCAGTTTATATCGGGACCTCCGCCCTGGTTGCCATGGGCTGCCGGGTCTGCGGTACCTGTTACCGGGGCACCTGCGCCTGGGGTATCGCCACCCAGAAACCGGAGCTCGTGCAGCGCCTTGACCCCGAGACCAATGCCGTACAGGTCGGGAACCTGATCCACGGCTGGACCGACGAGCTTGCAGAACTGATGGGGGCGGCTGGCATCAACAGCATCGAGAGCCTCCGGGGCAACCGCGACCGGCTCCGGGGCTATATGCTCGATGAAGGTATCCTGAAAGTTCTCGATGTGCAGACCGTGGGGGCGTAACGATGAAAACGGTACGCATTGATGCAAAGGATCTCCATTACACCCCCCTCAATCAGAAGATCCGGGCTGCTGTCGATAACGGGGCAAAAGAGATCGTCATCGACAACGTGCTCGGCCAGCGGTTCATTGGCGACGGCCTGAGGGGTGAGGGCGTGACCATTACGGTGAATGGCGTCCCCGGCGGCGACCTTGCTATGTTCATGAGCGGCCCGACCGTGATTGTCAACGGCAATGCCGACCATGCACCGGGCAATACGATGGACAAGGGAAAGGTGATTATCCATGGCAGTGCCGGCGATGCGGTTGCCCACAGCATGCGGGGCGGCCGGGTCTATGTCCGGGGCAACATCGGGTACCGGGGCGGCATCCACATGAAGCAGTACCTGGAGAAGCGCCCCATCCTGGTGGTCGGGGGAGCTGCACGGGCGTTCCTCGGCGAGTACATGGCCGGCGGGCTCCTGATCGTGCTCGGGCTTACGGGTACAGCCCCTATCAGCGAGCGCGGTGTCGGGAGCGGGATCCATGGCGGGGAGATCATCGTTCGCGGAAAGGTTGATATCCAGTACCTTGGCGTAGGGGCAAAACAGCAGCCGCTCACGGATGAAGAGAAGACGGTCATCCTGCCGGTCGTCGAGGACTTTGCAGGGGTATTCGGGATCGATGCCGCTCCCCTCCGGGCGGATACGTACACGAAGATCATCCCGTCAAGCGCACGGCCGTTTGCCAACAAGTATACCTGGGAGTGAGAATGATGGCTGCAAAAAATTATCTCGATTTGAAAAGCGAGGTCTGGGATACAGGGATCTGTTCCGGCTGCGGCGCCTGCATTGCCGTCTGCCCTGCTGATGCCCTCTCCTTCAAAGAGGGAGAGATGGTGACTGCCCCGGCCAGTAACGGGTACTGCAAGCAGGCTACCGACAATGTTCCCTGCGGGGCGTGCTATGCATCCTGTCCCCGCACCGTTGACCAGCCGAGACTGGAACTGGGCAATTACCAGGAGATCGTATCAGCAAAAGCCATGTTCGATATCCCCCGCCGGCAAAGCGGTGGTGCGGTGACGGCAATCCTCACCCACGCTCTTGATGAGGGGCTTATCGATGCGGTCGTCACGGTGATGGAAGATCACTGGACCCTGAAACCGTCCTCCGTTGTCATCACGAAATCGGAAATGCTCGTCCAGCAGGCCGGGAGCCGGTACAGCTGGTGGGTGCCGCTGCTTATGGCGCTCAAGACCGCGGTCATTGAGAAAAAATGCCACAAGATTGCCGTTGTCGGGGTCCCGTGTGCCGTCATGGCGCTGGCACGGATACGGTCAAGCGAGAACGACCTCCTCAGGCCCTATGCAAAATCCCTCCGTCTCGTGATAGGACTTTTCTGCACAGAGACCTTCGAATACCATGCCCTGATCGAAGGCAAACTCCGATGCAACTATAATCTCGAACCCCACGAGATCCGGAAACTGGATGTCAAGGGCAAACTCGAGATCCTCAAGCAGGACGGGAGCACAACCGCCGTCCCGCTCGCGGAGCTCGAGACCTGCATCCGGAAAGGCTGTCATTTCTGTACCGATCTCACCTCAGTATACGCTGATATCTCAGCTGGAGCGATCGGAAGCCCGGCCGGATCCACGACCCTGATTATCCGCACACCGACCGGGAAGGGGTTTGTCAACAGTGCGGTGCGGGGCGGGAAACTCACGCTGGGGACCGGCGTGGACGAAGCGTTGATCAAGAAGCTCGCATCCGCGAAGATTAAGAAGAATACGAAGAAGTAATTTTTTTAGACTTTGTTTGATGCAGGCGCTCTCGGGGATGCTGTCGCCGCCGCTGGGGCTCCCCCGGTTGCGATGATGCCGTATGACCGTACACCATCTCTGAGAAATTTCCGGTACAGGTCTGCCGAGGCATCGAAATACGCCCCCGCCCCCGACGGGGGCAGGGCTGGCGCAAGGGGGCCGATCAGATTCGTGAAATGGTATTTTTTTAACCAAAAAAATCGGATCTCACTTACGACAGCCCCCCGCAATTCCGCCTCACCGTTTCCTCAGTATCCTGACAAGCGGTGAGCACCGGTCGAAGAACCCGGCTATGAACGACGCAAACTCCTCTTGCCAGCAGTCGGCTCCTTCCAGAAGAGTCCATCCGCTTTCAAGCCTCTGGCGGACATGCTTGCCCAGGCTTGCAGCCATGAGAATCTCCTGGGATGAGAGCAGATTTCTTGCCGTGGTAAATTCCCGAGGTATTTCCATCTCGTACCTTCCTTCCACGATGTAAGGCCCGGCTGTCCGTTCAGCAAGGTGTTTTTTCCGGAATTTATCGGCATTGATATGGTTCCAGAGGGGGGGGCCTGCGTGTCTGCGGATCGTGGGCAGTTCCCCGACAGGCAGTTCGAAAAGGAACATGCATCGCTCCGGCTGCATATCATAGTCAGCATGGTGAACCGCAAAACCATTGCGTTCAAGGAGATCACAAACCGATAAGAGACTGCGCTTCAGCTGGGGAACTATCACCTCGGGAATGTAAGGGGGGGTGGTGAATACAAGCGCATATACAGAAGTCTTCCGCTGCAGGATAATTGTTGCAAGTTCCTGTTTTAAGATACATCGTTCGGGCGGATGTGCAAAAAACGCACCAGATGGCTCTTCCAGATACCCGCGGACAAGGTCCACGAATTCTGCCATACGGTCGATGGAGACAGCGGCAGCAACATTACGCCGGGGATCAACCGGGTCAATCACGACCAGCGGTTCGTCAAACGTTTTTGCCGCATGGTGTTCAATATCAATAATGATGTGCGGGCGCCAGCTCGCCGCTGCTTTAAGAAGGGGAGTGAATCCACCATAATGGAGAATGAGCAATTCACACAGGTACCCGGAAAAACCTTCTGTCATCTGGTCGGACCCATAAATCCCTCCGGCTTTGGTGAACCGCTTCAGCAACAGGACATCGTCGATCAGGCCGTTAATCTTATCCGAAATATACCGTGTGTGGAACGGTGTCCTGTCAACAGCACTCTGGATCCTGGCAGCACTGTCCACATGGTAGCAGGGAACGAGATCGACATCCACATCATCAATTTGCGCGTTGATGTACGGGTGTTCAGCATATTTTTCATGGAAATTTTCCGTATAGGAGCCAGCAATAGATCGGGCAAGAGAAAGGCCCTGCGTCTCGAGCTCCTCCCGTGGCAGTTGGGGATCAAAGAGCATGAAAACGTCAAGGTCCCGGTCACCACGCACCCATGTATTCCTGGCAATGGAACCGACGACCATCCCCTGTGCCTTACCGCTCTGATTTATTGATAAGAGCAGGTTTTTTGCAAGGTTGCAGATATGGTCTCGCTCTTCTGAAGTAGGACGGATAGTTGCAAGCACTTCTTCTTCAAGGGGGAGACGCTTCACCACACCGCCTCCAGCAGGTCCTTGTAGACAGGGCCCCGCGGCGTCAGGGTACTCTTCTTGAGTTTCATCCCGCCAATCAAGCAGTCGCCATAAGTTGTTTTTTCCATGGAGCGGATGGCGTTAAACAGCGTCGGGTCCGGAACCTTGACCCGCGCCAGCGTTGCATGCGGGGTGAACCCGCGGGTTTCCCGTTCAAACCCGAGCGGTGCAAGGACATCCTCAACCTGCCGGAAGAGATTTTTTACGGATCCCCCGTCAATGATCGAACACCATACGGTGTGGGGACGCTTCGGGTTGTTCAACATCACGGTCCCCGCAGTGACCGGGAATGGCCGAAACGAGATACCATTGAGTGTATCGCACAGGCGCGGGAGGTCATTTTCCGCAACATCACCAAGAAACTTCAGCGTTATATGAATAAGAGCAGGGTCAACGAACGTGAGGCGCGCCGAACTGTTGCGGAGGTTTTCCTGCGCTGCCCTGAGCCGTTCCTGGATCTCCAAAGAAAGTTCGAGCGCGATAAATGCCCTGACCATCACCGTACTATTATTTCATTCACCTACTAATGGTGATCGCTTGCACGCGACGATGCGATCCGCATGCACAAACCAAGATTTTTTTATTCACATACTTCCTATTGGATAACAGACAGAGTGAGGGTGTTTTTTATGCCGAAAAGTCCGCAACTGATTGTGTATACACTTGAACATTGCCCGAACTGCGAACTGCTGAAAGGATTTTTGAAAAAGAACGGTCTCAAATACAGCGAGCGAGACCTTTCTTCAGCCGAATCGCTTACGGAACTCCGGTTGAACGGCGTGTTTGTAAACGAAGCCCCCGTACTCCAGAAAGATGAAGATTTTTACACTTCTACGGACATTTTCTCCTCAGGTAAACTGGATGCTGAACACGTATCCCGTCTGATATCAGGTGCTTAATGGCGCGTCATGAAACCAGGCAGCTGACATTTGAGGGCATAACTGTCCCGGTACTCCCGTTCGTCCGCACAACAGATGGCCATATCATCGAATGGGATCGCCAGCGGATTGTCCGTCAGATCGTCCAGGAGACAAAACTCGTCGAGA
>JAKLGN010000040.1 GCA_022710665.1 Methanoregula sp.
GGAAACAGCACCACCCGCTCAAATGCCCGAAGAACGGGGCACTGCACCCGCAGTATATTATCAGGACATTAAGCGATCTCGTGAAAGACAAGGCAGTGATCGTTTCCGAGGTCGGGCAGAACCAGATGTGGACAGCGCAGCACTTCTGTTTCCACAACCCGCGGACCTGGATCACCTCCGGTGGTCTGGGCACAATGGGATACGGGCTCCCGGCCGCAATGGGAGCACATTTTGCCCGCCCAAATGTGCCGGTTTTCGACATCGCCGGCGACGGCAGTATCCAGATGAATATCCAGGAGTTCGGTACCATTGCATCCAACCGGATCCCGGTCAAGGTTCTCATCCTGAACAACATGTATCTCGGCATGGTGCGACAATGGCAGGAACTCTTCTATGACCATCGGTATTCGTTCACCGAGCTCCCGCCGGTTGATTTTGTGAAGATTGCCAACGCCTATGGTATCGAGGGTATGCGGGTTGAGTCGCCGGAAGAGGTGCTCCCGGCACTGCAGGCATCCCTTGACTGTGACGGGCCGTTTGTGATGGACTTCCGCATCGAGCGCGAGGAGAACGTCTTTCCCATGGTCCCGGCCGGTGCAGCTATCAACGAGATGATAGGAGGCCATCCCCCATCATGAAGCCGCACACGTTATCCATTCTTGTCGAGAATAAGGCCGGAGTGCTCTCACGGGTAACCGGTCTTTTCTCCCGCCGTGGTTTCAATATCGAGAGCCTGGCAGTCGGCCCCTGCGAGGAGCCGGACATGAGCAGGATAACCATCGTTGTTATCGGTGACGATGGAAAGATCGAGCAGGTAATGAAGCAGCTCAACAAGCTCATCGATGTGATCAAGGTCTCTGACCTGACGGACAGTGAGCGGGTGGAGCGGGAACTTGCCCTTATCAAGGTGACGGCCGAACTGGGGACATCCCGGGCAGAGATCATGCAGATTGCGTCCATCTTCCGGGCATCCATTGTGGATGTTGGCGCAAAGACCCTGATCCTTCAGGTAATCGGGGATAAAGACAAGATCGATGCACTGGAAAAACTATTACGCCAGTACGGGATCAAGGAGTTTGTCCGGACGGGTACGGTGGGAATCCTGCGGGGATCGAAAACGGTAACGAGCGGGAAGTAATTTTTTCGGCTCTGTAAAAAACGGGTAGGAGGGGATTGGTTCATACCGGAATGATGAAAATTGCCGATATGAGGGCTGCCCCCGCCACATGGCATCACGCGGGGCACGGCGGGGCAGTTACCGTGTTTTTTTTCCTATGCTCATGGATTATTGATCTGCCGCGTGGGGGTTTCGTTGGGGGCGGTATCGTTGATCGCAAATTATCGAGAACGTGAAAAAACAAAAAAAAGTCATCGTTATTTAATCCAAATTTTCACAGGAAACTTTCTTTTTCTGCCAATGACCCCCCTTGCACCAGCTCGGGGGGCATCCCTCAGAAAAAAATTGATGCTGAGATGCAACGGTACCTACCAAAAATTATTTGAGAAGACCTGATCGGGTCGGGACAAAAAGGGAACCAGCCCCTGCGCGGCCTTTCAAAGTTTCTGTTCTGTGACCGGGTTCCTGATCAACGAAGGATTTTACATCTTCGACTGGTCACGGGGCTGTGCTGTTCCTTTCAGTTTTGGACCCCGGGCGCCTAAGCCGAGCATGGGATCCCGTTTTTTCTGCTTGGGTTTTTCCAATGGTTTTTCCTCCTCTTTTGCGAGGAAACAGGCAACCGGTTCCCGGCCACCGGCACAGGTCCGGTCGTTGAACTCACTGCACTCTTCACAGGATGGTATCTGGGTAGGCAGGAGCGAGGGAAAGTGGTTCTTCCAGAGGGCAGCATCGATCTTTCCTGTTTCGAGAAATCGCTGGATATGCCGTGCAGTATATTTCATTACCGGTATTGTGAGCTGTAACGGGATTTAGGAATTGCGGGCGCAATAACCGGGATCCAGATTGTTCGTATCCAAAAATCATGAGGCTTCCCGCAGTATTTATTTGCCGGTAAAAAAAGGGACCCGCCATGGTAGATTGCTTTTCCCTCACAGCCCTGGAAACCGAATGTCATGGTACCGGCCCAGAATATACAATGAAATGAACCGTTGCAAGACCAAACCGATATTTTTTTATAAACCTACCCTCTCATGATTAACGTGCCATGCTATATCTTAGCATAAGAGTGGTCCTATGAAAAAGCATGTTCTTACCATTGCGGTTCTTATCATAACAGCCGTACTGTTAGCCGGTTGTACCCAGACGCAGCCGGCAACCCAGCAACCTTCCGGCACAGGATCAACAAGTGTCATCAAGGTTGGTGTTATCGCATCGCTCACCGGCCCTGCAAGTAATGTCGGAACCAATATGTGGCAGTCCGCACAGGTAGCTGCTGACAAGATCAATGCTGAAGGTGGTGTCACATTAAAAGACGGATCCAAAGTCCAGCTCAAGCTTATCGTAGGTGACGACGAATCGACAGCAACGGGAGGTCAGAAGGCCGCGACCAAGCTCATCACTGATGACAAAGTTGACATTCTTGTTGGCGGTTATTCGAGCGCGGTCACTTCGGCATACGAGCAGACCATTGCCGAGTACAAGATCCCGTTCATCGTGACCGGCGCATCAAGCCCGATCATCACCCACAGGCCGGATGTCGACACCAGCTACATCTTCCATCACTGCCCGACTACTGATACCTACGGGGAATATACCACCCTGTTCATTGACCAGGTGGTCAGGCCTGCGGTAAATAAAAAGCTCAACGCATCAGCAGACCGTCCATTCCGTCTTGCCCTGCTTTACCAGGATACCGCGTTCGGCAAAGGTATCCAGACCGCGGTGAATAATACGATTACGAAGAACAAGCTCAACATCCAGCTGGTCTCCCAGCAGAGCTTCAGGATGGGCGACAGCGACTTCCGGACCCAGCTGACTGCCATAAAAGCCGCAAACCCGGATGCGGTTTACAACGGTGCTTTCCCGAATGAAGGCGCACCAATCATCACGCAGGCCCGGAGGGATATCGGTCTCAACACGATCTTCCTCAATGCGGAGAACAATGACAATGCCCAGTTCTACAAAGACCTGGGGCAGTATGGTGAAGGTGCCATCATTGAGAGCCGGTACTCACCCTATACTGCTCCCGCAGGAGAGGTCAGTGAGGCCCAGGAAGGATTCAAGCAGAGTTACTTTGCCCGGTTCGGGACTTACCCTGACATGATGGGTGCTTCCACCTATGAGGGAGTATACATTGCAGCAAAAGCTATCGGGAACGCGGGGACCACAGACAAAACCGCGGTTCGCCAGGCGCTTGTCGACCTGAAGATGCCCCAGGTTATTGAGGCAATGAAAGACAAGACCATCTCGTTCTCGCCGGAATTTAGGGAGTCAACATTTGATCTCTGGATGGAACAGTTGTCATACAACGCAACTATCGGCGAAACCCGGCCGGTAATTGTCTGGCCAGACAACCTGAAGACCACGGACTTTGTCCTGCCCCCATGGTACGTTGCGGGCAGCAGTCCGTAAACAAAAATCCAACTCTTTTTTATTTCAGGCAGACTGATAGTGCATATATCCGGCCAGGTGAAAAAGGACCATGGACAATATTGGCGTATTGCTGCAGATAATTTTCTGGGGTCTCTATGCCGGCTGCATATATATCCTGCTCGCTACCGGGCTGAACCTGATCTTTGGCGTGATGAAAGTTGTGAACTTCGCGCATGGCGAATTCCTGATGATCGGAGCTTACATCACGTTTACCATCTTCATCCTTACCGGTTTCAATCCCTATCTTATCCTCGTTTTATCCATGCTCGCTCTCATTGGAATCGGAGCGGTTATCGAACGGCTCTGTTTCCGCCCGATCCTTGGTACCGGTAAACTCAACGAGATCTTCCTTTCGATTGGGCTCATATATATCATCCAGAACGGGGCTGCAATGATCTGGGGCGATGCATGGCAGAGCGTTAAAAGTCCCTATGCCGGAATTACGGTCCAGATCGGATCGCTTGACGTACCGTTCGATTATATTCTCATCATGGTCTTCACGGCAGCAATCCTCTGTGGCCTGTACCTTTTCTTAAAAAAGACGACCATCGGCATGCAGATGAGGGCGTCGAGCCAGAACCGGAAAGGGGCGATGCTCGTTGGTATCGATGTCGAGCGGATTGATATTATCAGTTTCGGCCTTGGCTGCGCACTTGCCGCTGCTGCAGGGACGCTCTGGGTGGTGAGCGGACAGGTCTTCAATCCCTATATGGGTTCAATCCCCGCGGTCAAGGCTTTTGCAATAATCATCCTCGGGGGGCTCGGCAGCATCCCCGGTGCGATCATCGGAGGGCTGTTGATGGGGCTGGCAGAAAATGGTGCAGCGTATTTCCTTGGGGGTATCTGGAAGGACGCTATCTCATTTGTCATCCTTATCATTGTGCTTGTCGTAAAGCCGACAGGCTTATTCGGGGAGAAAGGAGAGTGAGAGGCTTTGCATGTTGATCGGGATCATCTGGTAAAATACGGGAATTTTGCAGTGCTGGCGGCTGCGTTTGTTATCCCGGTTCTCACTGACAGCATGTTCATCATTAACCTCATGGTACTGATGCTGATTTTTATTATTTTTGCCTCGGCATGGAACCTCCTCGCTTTCTCAGGGCAAGGGTCGCTTGGTCATGCTGCATTCTTCGGTATAGGAGCATATGGATCAACCCTTATTGCAGCAAAGAGCAGCATCTCCCCGCTGGTAACCATCTTCCTTGGTGCCGCTGTTGCGGCACTTATCGGAATCCTTATCGGCCTTACCTGCGTCAGGCTCAAGGAATGGTTCCTTGCAATGGTCACCTTTGGTTTTGCCATCATTGTCCAGACACTGACAGTCAGCGTGCTCGCACCTGTAACCGGAGGATGGGATGGGATTGCATCAGCACGGCTCATCAGTCCCACAATCCCGTCATACCAGCTGATCGAATATTATGCTGTACTTGCTATCACCATTGGTTCCATCGTCGCATTGTGGTATATCATGAAATCAAAAGTCGGCCTTGCTTTTCTGGCAATCCGTGAAAACGAACTCGAGGCACGGGCCGCAGGAATTGATCCGGTCCGTTACCGGCTCCTTGCATTCGCCATATCTGCCTATATTGCCGGTGTTGCCGGTGCCCTGCAGATCCACCATATCGGGTACCTCACCCCCGAGATTTATGGGGTCGAAAATTCATTCTGGCCGATTACCTATGTCATTCTCGGGGGACTGGGTACCCTTGCCGGCCCGGTTGTCGGAACGGTCGTGCTCACTATCATATGGGAAGGGCTGAAAGCGACCGGAATGACGTTCGGCAGGTACGTTATCATCGGGGTTATCCTTATCCTTGCGATCATATTTCTCCCCAAAGGACTTGTCAGCCTGCCGGAACAGGTGCAGGAGTGGAGGAAAAGGTTCCGGAAGAAAGAGCCCCTGCAGGAACCGGCGGTGAAATAGCGACTTTCAGTTCCTTTGGAGAGCATCGGGAAGAAGCTTTCGGAGGCTTTCGCCCGGGCCTCTGCCCCCGCTACATTGGCAGCCCGGCATTGCGATAATCACTCAAGAAGGTTCTTAGGGTTTCCCTTGAGAAAAGATGCCCATCAAAACACAATCCTGCCCCGCCCTGCTTGGGGCAGGGAAGGCGCCGGGGAATCAAGGAATAAAAAAGGTTTCTGGGCACGAGCCATTTTTTTAATAAAATGATGAAAAAACCGGGTATGAAAATCTCATTTCCTGCATCTGGTTAAAACCCGAGATAGGCCTTCTGGATGCGCTTGTCATGCAGGAGCTCTTTGGATCGGCCCTCCTGCACGATACGGCCGTTCTCCAGAACATATCCCCTGTTGCACATAACAAGTGCATTGCGGACATTCTGCTCGAGCAGGAGGATTGTCATTCCCTCCCGGCCCAGCTGTTCCAGAGACCGGAAGACCTGGCCGGTCAGGAGAGGGGAGAGCCCGGTTGACGGTTCATCGAGGATGAGGAGGCGGGGTTCCGACATGAGCGCCCGGCCGATGGCGAGCATCTGCTGTTCTCCTCCGGAGAGTGTCCCGGCATGTTGCTGCTCACGCTCCTTAAGGATGGGAAAAAGACGGAAGATGCGATCGAGTGACTTTTCCGGGTCGGGATTTCCGGTCCCGCCAAGGAGGAGATTTTCAATGACCGGCATGGCCGGGAAGATCTCCCGTTTCTCGGGTACCAGGGCAAGCCCTTTCCGGAAGAGATCATACGGATGACTGCCCAGAATACTCTCGCCATCAAAAAGGATCGAGCCTGTTGCATTCCGGTTGAGACCCACGATGGTCTCGACCGTGGTGGTCTTGCCGGCACCGTTCGGACCAATCATGGTCACAAGCTCTCCTTTCCTGACACGGAATGACAGGTCCCAGATCACCTGAAGGTTGGAATGAAAGATATTAAGCCCGGAAACGGTAAGCATGAAGAAGTCCACCCCGTCAAAATGCGTCAATATCACCAAGGTAGGTGTCAATGACCAGCTGGTTGTTCACGACCTCGTACGGTCTGCCATCCGCAATCTTCTCACCGTGGTTGAGCACTACGATCCGGTCAGAGACCCCCATAATAACGCTCATCACATGCTCGATGATGAGGATTGAAGTCCCCCGGTCCCGGATACTCCGGATAAGTCCGACAGCCTCCTTGCTCTCTTTCGGGTTGAGGCCGGTAGTGAGTTCATCCAGGAGGAGAAGTTTTGGGTGGGAAGCAAGAGCCCGCGCCAGCTGCAGTCGCTTGAGTTCAACGACATTAAGGTTGCGGATGAGGGTTGTCGCCTTTTCTTGGGGGAAATTGACATCGGAAAGGATCTCAAGCGCCCGGTTCTCTGCTTCACGCATGCCCGGAGGATCCCGGTTGCCGAACAGGACACCGATCATCACGCATTGTGCCGCGCTCAGGTCGGGAAAGGATTTGGCGATCTGGAAGGTTTTTGCAATTCCCCGGTGACAGATTTTATCTGCCTTCATCCCGGTGATGTCCTCACCGTTGAAGGTGACAACCCCTGCAGTCGGGGCAAGTATCCCGGAGATGATATTGAGGAGCGTGGTCTTTCCTGCACCATTCGGGCCGACCAGTCCCACGATCTCGTCAGTACCAATCTGCAGGTCGACCTTGTTTACTGCAGTCAGGCCGCCAATCTGTTTGGTTATACCGGAGAGGCTGAGCATGGTCAATCACCGTTCCTGGAAACGATTATCTGTGCTATTGGTTTGCATGAGAAGCTATTAAACATATTTTTATGGTTGGGCATAAGGTGATGTCAGCAGAAAAAAATAAAAAAAATTATCACCGCCGTTCTATCCCGTCACAATTCGATTATGTTATATGTTAGCATGCTGCAATTAAAGAAGATAACATGTTTGGACTGCCATTGATTACTATCGCCGTCGTTGGCGGGGCGTTTATCCTGATCCTGCTTGCACTGCTGTACTGGGCACTCACGTTCCAAGAGGTCCCCGCATGATCGACCCTCTCGCAGGCATTCTCGTAGCCATCTATTTCATCGGAATGGTGGCTATCGGTGTCTGGGCTTCAAAAAAGATCAATAACATGTCGGATTATGTTGTTGCCGGCCGGTCCCTGGATTTCTGGGTATTCACCATGCTGATGATCGGATCGGTCTGCTCGGGCATGTCCCTTCTCGGTGTCTCTGGTCTGGGATTCAAGTTTGCCTGGCCCACCATCTGGGAACAACTCGCCGTCCCCCTCTCGATCGCGGTCTGTATCATCTTCTTTGGTGTCAAGATGCATACCATTGCAAAAAGTTGTGGCTACATGACCGTCCAGGATTATTTTGCGCACCGGTTTGAGAGCGATACCTCGCTCCGGGGCATGAGTGCCGTGGCAGGAATCATTGTATCCATGATTTACCTTGCCGGGCAATATACGGCAATCAGCATTGTCCTGATGTGGCTGTTCGGGCTCCCGCACTGGCTGGCTCTTCTCATCGGAGCACTCATCGTCACGATCTACACTGTTATCGGGGGGCTTTACGCGGTGGCCTGGACAACTCTTATCCAGGGCCTGATCCTTATCATCGGGGTTCTCATCATGGCCCCGATTGTGATCATGGCAGCAGGGGGCTTTACCCAAATCAACGAGGCGATGGCGGTGGTGAATCCGGTCAACGTCGATCCCTGGGCATCGGGGGCAGGAGCCGTGTTCACCCCGGAATATATCTTCTCCTTTATCCTCCTCCTGACCCTCGGCCTTGCCTGTGCACCCCACGTGATCAACAATGTCCTCTGCGTGAAAGATGTGCGAATATTCAAATGGGCGCCGCTCATCGGATTCGGGGTCTACGCGGTGGTGATGTTCCTCCTCAAGTTTGCCGGGTTTGCCGGGATAGTCCTTGTCAAGGACGGGATCGTCACGCTCCCGAAAGTGCCCAATGCTTCAGATTTCATCTTTGTCTATGGCGTTCAGGCAGCCCTCCCGAGTATGTTCCTCTGGGGCATTTTTGCCGTGATTGTATTGGCTGCGGTGATGTCAACGACCGACCGCCTCATGCTGACCATCGGTACCTACTTCTCGTGGGACATCTACAAGAAGATCCTTAAGCCTGAAGCACCGGAAAAACAGGTACTCCTGGTCAGCCAGATCTCGGTATTTGTTGCCGCTGTCGTCACGCTGCTGCTTGCCCTGAACCCCCCGGACATGCTGGTCTGGCTCATCTGGGCTGGGCTCGGGATCATGTATGCCACCTTTGCCGTTCCCCTGCTTGCCGGCCTGTACTGGCGACGGGCAACAAGGGAAGGGGCGCTTGCATCCATGGCGCTTGGGCTCATTGCTTCGCTCGGGTTTGGCGCGGTATCCTATTTCAAGCTCGGTACCCTGCCAATGCACTTCTCTTTTTACGCATTTGTCATCGCGGTAGTCGCAATGATTGTGGTCAGCTACCTGACCAGTCCGACAAGCGAGAAGGTGCTTGACGAGACAATGACCGGCTGGTATATCCGGAAATAAAGCACTCATTTTTTTTACAGCACAAAAGAAGGTTCAGCTCTTGTAGAAATCATCGGAACGCTCTCAGGGGCTTTCGCTCACGCGCTGCTCCCGCCGCTGTGGCAGCCCCCGCATTGCGATAACCAGTCAGAATTTTTCCATATCCATTAAGAAAAAAAATACATCCCTGTCGCAATGCGCCCTCCCCGCGAGATGGGCAGGGATGGCAAAAAGGGATTCGATCATGTGGGAGAAAAAGAGGTTTTCCTGTGAAACCTGCATTAAACAACGGTGATTTCTCAGATTTTTCACATTCTCCATTATTTGTGATCAACGCCGTCTCTCCAGAAGGGGCGCTCCGCAGCGGATCAGGAACCCTGAGCATACAAAAAAAACACTGAAACTGCCCCGCCGTGCCCCGCGAGTGGCCCTGAATCGGGAGCTTTCATACCTGCCATTTTCATCGTTCCGTAAAGACCGATCCATTCAATCCCGTTTCTCCAGGAGCCGGAGGTTTGCCAACCCGGTTTTTTGACTGGCGCAATTTTGCACAAAAGAGTTGAGCGCTATAAAATCTGTGCCAACAGACTGAATCGGATTTTTTATAGCAGGGAAAGGAGAGATCAGCCTCAGCAGGAGG
>JAKLGN010000041.1 GCA_022710665.1 Methanoregula sp.
AATCCTGCTCGGGATCATATCCCTGGTCTGGTTCCGAAAAGCAACCGGCAGGATTGGCATCTCTTCTATCGTGGGAATAATTCTAGGGATTGTGGCAATCAGCCTAATGGTTGCACTTACCTGATCTGCCATCTCTCCCCCCGTGTCAAGAAAAAGAATCTGGTTAACCATACCCATTTAACAAAAATCAAAAAATTATCTTTATTAGACAGTCCCTCCATTCACCATTGATGCGTATTCTTCTCTGCAATAGCGGTGCTTACCTGAAGAAAAGGAGCTGGATCTTTTTGTCTGGGTTCTCAACTATTTTTTCCAAAAAACATGCTCCAGCCCAAACCCGTTTTCTTCCGGTACTGATCCTTCTGGCCGTTCTCGCATTGGGGGTCTGGAGTGCAGCTGCCGCTCCCACAACATCGGTAAGGGTAGCGAAGATCGACACGGATGGTGTGACAGTTCTTGATGAAACAACCGTGGATATCCCATGGATGGAATCTCACCTCCCGGTCCAGGGAGACGGGACGACCCATTACTATCACCAGGGACCGGTCTTTGTCGATGACAAGGAAGGTCAGTGGGATGCAAACGAGACCACAAACTTCAAGGACCGGGGGGCCGTCAAAGGGACTGCTATCCGGGACCTCTGCGAACTCGTGGGCGGAATGATGCCCAATGATACGGTGGTAATCTCGGCCGCTGACGAGTACCGTGTTGATTTCCCCTACCGGAACATCTACGAACCACCGGAACGGCAGGGCCCCCTGGTCCTCTGCTGGTATAATGGTGAGGAGACCTCTGTGGGGGAAAGGCAGGGTGTCGGGTACCCGCCGGCATATTATAATGGCATGAGGCTCGTATTCTTTGCGGATACCTCAATCAATCCAAACCAGGAACATGTCTTTGGCAACAACGACATGCGGGTTGTTATGCCCAGAGAAAAGGTCTACCTGTTTGATAACCTCTATCCCTCAACCAGCGGGTACACCGTGAAGTGGGTGAACGAAATCAGCATCTATTCAGGGGGAATAAACGGGAATGCGAGCGGCCCGGCCAAGTCTGCCGGATGGGTTCCGGCAAAAACCACGACTGTTCCGGCCAAAAGCGCGCTTACGGGATTCCTCCCGCTGAGTGCACTCGGCGGGATATATTGTATTGATGTGTGGAGGAAACGGAAATGCGTATGAGGCCAGCCCTGTTTCCCGCTAGTATTCTCATCCTTTTTGTCCTTATCTTAAATGCCGGCTGCTCATCAACCTCTATCCCGGCAGTCCCGGACGAATTTCCCGGCTGGAACATAACCATAAACGGCTCTGTGGAAAAAGTGCTGACCCTGAACGACATCAAAGCCCTCCCGTCTGTGACCGGCCATGGATTTGCCGTTTCAACGGTGGGGATAAAATACGGCCCTTATAGCTGCCGGGGTGTGGACCTGCGCGATCTTGCCGCTCTTGCAGGGGGTGTACAGACCGGTGACGAGGTCTGGATCTATGCCCCGGATGGGTACCTCTGGGTTTTTGACTATGACCAGCTGCAGGGACAGGGGTTTGTCACGTTCAATGCTTCCTTAAAGGAGATCCCGTCGCCCCCGCTCAAAGTTATCCTGATGTACGAACAGGACAGTCGGCCGCTTTCCTACGATGATGGCGGGCCCTGCCGGATTGCGATCATCTCTGAACAGGACGGCGTTGTCACAGAAGGCAGCGCCTGGGTCAAGTGGGTCAACCGCATCGAGGTACACCGGAAATGACCGGTGCCAGCCGGGCCTGGGGCCCGTTGGGGGTTATCATTCTCATTCTGTTGTCAGCCACAGTCGGCTGCCTGGCAATGGAAAACAAAGAAAAAACCCCGATACGGGTCCTTGCGGCCGGCAGCCTCCTCCTCCCGCTCGGGGGTGTGGAGACCCGCTTCGAAGCAGCTAAACCGGGGGCCGATGTCCAGGTCGAAGGCCACGGAAGTATCCAGGTGATCCGCCAGGTCACAGACCTCCACAGTACTGCGGACGTGGTCCTGGTTGCTGACGAATCGCTCATTCCGGACATGATGTACCGGACCATGGAAGGGGGCCGGCAGAATTATACTGACGGGTACATCCCGTTTGCCACCAACGCGATGGTCATTGCTTATACCAATCAGAGCCGGTACGCGGATGAGATCACGAACGATACCTGGCGCGAAGTGCTCGCCCGCCCGGATGTCCGTACAGGTTTTTCCAATCCCATGCTCGATGCTGCCGGTTACCGTGCCCTGATGGTTGCCATCCTGGCGGAATCATACTACCATGATACCGGTCTCTTTGACCGGCTCATCGGTTCGCATTTCGACCCCCCGCTCGTCCTGGAAAACGACAACGGGACTACGGCGGTCACGCTTCCTTCGGTCCTCCGGCCGTCCGATAAAAAGGTGGCTGTACGGGACGGTAGCATCTACCTCATGTCGCTGCTCTCCGCCGGGGGGATCGACTATGCCTTCGAATACCGGAGCGTGGCAGAAGGGCAGAACCTCTTGTATATCCCCCTTCCCGCAGAGATCGACCTCAGTTCGCCTGCGTTCCGTAAGGAGTATGCACGCGCACGGGTTGTTCTCGGGTTTGAACGGTTCAGCAGTCTGGGACGCGTCCGGACCGGCTCCCCAATCGTTTATGCAGGTACCATACCGAACACTGCTCCGCACCCGGAACTTGCGAAAGAGTTCATGAACTTCACCCTTGCTGAAGCAGAGAAAGGCGGGAACGGGTGGCCGGCACCGCTGGGAGGACCATGAGCATGAAGGAAACGGGGAGGGATAATTGGCAATGATCCGCTCCTGTCTTCCCAACCCCTTTATTTTTGTTTCGTGGCTACTCGGGGGAGTGATCGTCCTCGTATCCGGGCTGGCACTCATGGTGATCGCTGTGCCGGAACTTGCGGATCTCCCCCATCTCACAGCCAT
The DNA here is from genome assembly GCA_022710665.1 of Methanoregula sp. Taxonomy (GTDB): domain Archaea; phylum Halobacteriota; class Methanomicrobia; order Methanomicrobiales; family Methanospirillaceae; genus Methanoregula. The sequence continues at coordinate 2,926 of JAKLGN010000041.1, forward strand.
TGCTCTGGATGGCCGTGTGATCGAATCCCTGTCCCTGACCTTTGCTGCCGGTTGCAGCGCCGTCCTCTTCCTCCTCCTGTGCGGTACACCGCTTGCCTACGCCCTTTCCCGCACCACGTCCCGGTGGCGGAGTGTGGCGGAGTCCCTGCTGGACCTCCCTCTTGCCCTTCCCCATACGGTGGCCGGGCTGATGGTCTACCTACTCTTTATGTCCAGGGGACTCATCGGGGGCCCCCTTGCACAGGCCGGGATATTTTTTGAGGACGCGTTTTTGGGGATAGTGATGGCGATGATCTTTGTCTCTTCACCGTATTACGTGAATACGGTCCGGGAGGGTTTTGAGCGTGTGCCAGTCCACCTCGAATATGTTGCGCGGACCCTGGGAGCAACGGAGTTCGCTGCCTTCCGGTTTATTGCCCTTCCGCTCTGCAGCCGCCATATCTGGAGCGGGGCCCTCCTTGCCTGGGGGCGGGCAGTCGGGGAATTTGCTGCGGTTATCATGATCGCCTATTTCCCGGAGGTCATCTCTGCTCTGATGTACCAGCGGTTCAGCACCGGCGGCATCGCGGAGAGCAGGAGCATCGCGTTTATCATGATCGTCGTCTGTCTCGTGGTCTTTTTTACCCTCCGCACCATGACGCGGACCCGGGGAGAGAACGATGATCACCATTGAACACCTCTCACTCGATGTTGGCCCGGCTGGTATTCGCGACCTCAGCCTGGTCATAAAGCCGAAGACCTGGGCCTTCATCATCGGGCCTTCCGGTGCCGGAAAGACCCTGATCCTCGAGGCCATTGCCGGGCTTCATACGCCGGAAAAAGGAAGGATCCTGATCCGTAATACAGACGTTTCCGGTCTTTCACCGGAAAAACGCGGTATTGCGCTTGTTTACCAGGACTACTCCCTTTTTCCTCACATGACCGTTGCGGAAAATATTGCGTTTGGTCTGAAGCAGGGGAATAAGTCGTCCGAGGAGCGGGAAGAGATCGTATCTGACCTTCTGAACCGGTTCCGGCTACTGCGATTCAGGGACCGTTACCCGGGAACGCTGAGCGGGGGTGAACAGCAGCGGGTCGCGCTTGCGCGGGCCCTTGCCGTGCAGCCGGAACTCCTCCTTCTGGATGAGCCCTTTGCCGCTTTGGACCCCCAGATACGCGAGGAACATATTCTCCTGATGCAGCAGATCCGGCGCGAACGCGGGCTTACCATTGTCCAGGTCAGTCATTCCCGGGAGGAGGCGTTCGCCCTTGCAGACCAGGTTGCGGTGATCATGGAAGGCAGGCTTGTGCAGGCAGGCACCTGCGAGGAGATCTTCTTCCAACCGGCAACTCCTGAAGTTGCACGTTTTGCCAGAATCGAGAACATATTCAGCGGTACAGTCTCCTGGTCCGGTGACGGGATGATAGCGGTGGATGTGAATGGAACAAGCTTCCGTGCACTGGCGGAGATTCCGGCCGGCAGGCCGGTCACCCTCTGCATCCGCGGGCGGGACCTGCAGATTGCCCGGGATGGTGTCACCCCCGGTCCGTACCAGACCTGCGTGACCGGGCTCATATCAGAGTTAACTCCAATGGAATTTGGGATCCGCGCTGAGATGAGCGGGCCGTGCCCCCTCGTTGCCATCCTGCCCCGGGAGGTTCCGGCACAATCCCTTCAGCGCGGCCGGATGGTGACCATCCTTATCGATGCCGCTGCTGTCCGCGTTATCCCCTCCGACCTGAAGGAAACGGTATGACTTCCGCCTGGACTTCCCGAGCCCAAAATCTCCCCCACCTGCTATCGGCTGTCCTTCCCGCACTGGGACTTTCTGTCATTCTTATGATATCTCTCCCAGTTGCAGGAGCAGTTCCGGATGGAGGATCGGTCCCCGGATCGGGAATCGTCTGGGGACCATGGATCACCGGCACGTCGGCAAACGGAACGTTCATTCATGTGAAGACCGTTATACCGGAGTCGGTGATGGTCCAGTACGGTCCCGAAGACTGGTTTGAAAAAACCGGGACCTACGTCTACGCAGTCTCTGACAACCGGTCGACCCTCCTCCACGAGGTTGCCCTCACCGGACTCTCCCCGGGGACCCGCTATCATTACCGTGTACATGCCGGGGGAAATTCTACCGGGGACAGCCAGTTTCTCACCTGTCCCGTATCCGGGCGTATTTCATTTATTGTGTACGGTGATTCTCGGGATCAGTTGCCCCTGACCGATCAGAACGTCCGGCACCTCCTTGTCGCGGAACATATATCCCGGGAGCAGGACGTTTCGTTTGTCCTGCACACCGGGGATATCCTGACAGACAGCGGGAATCCGGATGACTGGGACCGGTTCTTTGCAGCGGGTGGAGTTATGCTTGCCAACACTACGCTGGTCCCCGTCAGGGGGAACCATGAACAGGACAGCCCCCTGTGGGAGGAAATTTTCGGTACTGAACCGGCTTATTCATTTGACTGCGGGCCGGCGCACGTAATAGTGCTCAACTCCAACGACAATGTCTGGAACCGCCTCGGGTGCGAGACCGCGTGGCTCAGTGAGGACCTGATGACGCAAAAGCCCTGGAAATTTGTTGCTCTCCATCACCCCCTCTACAGTTCAGAAGAGAAGCATGTTGGCGGGTGGAAGAATCTGCGGGATGCCTGGGAAGACATATTCATCGCACAGGGCGTGACGGCAGTCTTCCAGGGACATGTCCATGCCTACGAGCGGGATGTTTCCGGAGGAGTGACGTATATCACGGAAGGGCGGGGAGGATCGCCGTTTTACGCTCTGAACGGGACAAAGATCCCCGCATACAAAGCTAGCCGCGAAAATTCTCTTGGCTATACCCGGATAGACCTCGACCCTGCCCGCGGTGTTGCAACGTTTACTGTTATCGGAGTTGGAGATTATGATGATGATGGTAAAACCATTTCTACGCACTCCCCCCAGAGAACCGTTGTTGAGAGGTTTGATCTGCCGTTCCCCCCATCACAGGGCACATCTGTTAATTCTCCGGATGCCCTGCCTTTGCGGAAAAGTCCTGTATTTCTCTCTGGTTTTAAGCCCTTTCATACGCCGGTGTTCTGAGCCCGGAGGTCTATTCCCGCATCACGAAAAGGCGAACCACTATCTCACGGATAATCCAGAAAATAGTAATTAACATTGGTTTACATTCCAGTAAAATTCACAATGTATATGTCTTATAGTGCTGATCTCCACTAACCGAACCGCGCCGGAACCATCTCCCCGGCCTGCTGTGAAGAGGTGAATTTATGAACAGGAATTTGAATTTGAGTCTTCTGTTTTTCATTGCCGTAATTGCGTGTTGTTGTCTGATTCCCCCAACGGCGGCAACTACAGAACTGCATATCGTAAAATATGCAAATGATCATACCACCGTGATCAAAGAGACCACCGTGACCTGGCAGTGGATGCGAGATAATCTGCCGGTTTTTGGCGATGGCACCACGCATTACTACCACCAGGGGCCGGTTTTTGTCGATAACGCTACAAACGCTGCCTATCAGGAGGAACTGAGGTGGAACCCGGCTGAGGATACGAATGTCCAGGAGAAGGATTATGGCGCTGTGAAAGGGACGAACCTCAAGGATCTCTGTAACCTTGTCGGTGGCATGTCATCTGAAGAAGAGGTGACCCTGAAGGCGAGCGATGGCTTGATCAAGAATTTTGCGTACCGGAACGTGTATGAGTACACGTCCCGCCAGGGTCCGATGGTGATCACCTGGAGCAGGGACGGGACAACGCCCGACACGGGATATGACGAGGCAATGAAACTGATCTTTTTTGCGGACACCTCGGTTAATCCCTGGGGAATCCATGCATTTGGGAATTATGACTGGCATGAAAGTGCAGATTCCCAGTACTGGTACTACTATTACCAGGGCAGCAACAATAGGTTCCCGACAACAACCGGTCTTGCCGTGAAATATATCTCGGATGTAATCATCTACAGCACAACGCCGGCATCTGAAGTTCAGCCGCCGGCAGCCGCTTTTTCAGCGACTCCCATGACTGGTGCCGTCCCGCTGACGGTTCAGTTCACCGACATGTCAACCAATTCCCCGACCAGCTGGGCCTGGGATTTTTCCAATGACGGGTCTGTTGACAGCACCCAGAAAGATCCCTCGTATACATTCATCACTGCCGGAACATATACCGTAAAACTGACCTCAGCAAATTCTTACGGGAACACAAGCGAGATAAAGAACGGGTATATTAGGGTATCTGCGCCATCAGGGACAGCACCGGCAGCCGCGTTCTCTGCAACCCCCCGGTCCGGCACCGCCCCGCTGACGGTCCGGTTCACCGACTCCTCGACGGGCACTGACATCACCAGCCGGGCATGGGATTTTGATAACGACGGAGTGAGCGACAGTGATGACAAAAATCCACGGTTTACCTACACCGTTGCCGGGACGTATCCGGTCAAGCTCACGGTATCCAACGCCTACGGGACCAGCTCCGAAGTGAAGAACCAGTATATCCGGGTGACCGGTTCGCAGAGCACAGAAGTCAGCAGGATCCAGACTGCTGTACAGCAACCTCCGCCTGTCACCACAACACCTGCAGCAGTTTCTTCACCCGTACAGCAAACCACGGTGAAAAAAACTCAAAAAACCGTGATGACGAGTCCAACGGCAGTTCCTGAAACTCCGGCAGAAAGCCCGGGACCGGATGCGGTTGTTATTGCCGGCACCCTTGTTGTGTGCGGGCTGGCAACAGTACTGGTGCGGAAGTACCGGGACTCGAAACGATAACTCTCTTCTTTTCACGTTTCACCTTTTCATCAGCATTCACGGATTTTCTCTACTCCTGCCGGCTACCGCTGATACCATTTGTTATAACATATGTTATATCAACAAACACCCCCGGTATTAAATTGTTTTAGTTAATAAAATCAAAATAACAACCTATATTTTAACATCTGCTGAAGAAACACCATTCGAATGAACCGAGTAAAAATTGCGGTAACTTATTCGAATGAGGGTGCAAAATGCAAAAAAAAGACTTATTCCACATGGTCCTTATCTTCACGATAACGTGTGTTCTCGCAGTCACACCGGTTGCTGCAGCAACAACCGACCTGCATGTCGTGAAGTATGCAAATGATGGTACAACCGTTCTTAGCGAGACGACGGTAAATTCTACATGGATGGAAGAAAATCTCCCGATCTATGGTGACGGGATAACCCATTATTTCCACCAGGGCCCGAATTTCACCTATGCATGGGATGAAAATGAAGCGGATCCCGCGATCCTGACAAAAGATATGGGCGCTGTCAAAGGGAGCAACCTCAAGGATATCTGTGATCTGGCAGGAGGTATGTCACCGGCTGACAATAATGTGACCATCATCGCATCGGATGGCTTCAGCAAACGATTCGCATACACCAGTATCTATACTCCTCCTGCACGGGCAGGTCCTATCGTCATCACATGGTATAAAGATGGCCTTTATGTAAACGGGACAGCCACCAACTACACGTCCGGTATGCGGAATGTGATGTTTGCCGATACATCGGTAAATCCATGGGGAAACCATATCTTTGGCCTCTACGACATGAACCAGACCTATCCCTTGGAGTTCCAGTATTTCTATCAGGGAAATCCAAATACACCCAGTACTACAGGGCTGTCGGTCCAGAATATCAACCGGATATTCATCTACAGCAATCAGGCTCCGCCCGAAACTCTCTTCGATGGTACCGTCGATCTGACAAGCGGTGAGACATTTAACATAGAAGCCTACAACAACCCCCCCTATAATTATACCGTAAGCCGGACAACCCCCCTTGGCGCACTCGATGCGGTTGCCAATGTGAAGGGCGGCTGGACCATCAATGTGACCGATAAGCGCTGGTCTTCTGACGGCGTGCTCCTGCTCGATGACTTCGGCCCGTACCTGTTCAAGAAACCGAATGTCTGGTATGCCTATGTCAACGGGGTGTACAAGGACGGATACGGCAACCACGCCAATGGCCTCAATGTTATTGAACTGGCAAATAACGACCAGGTGAATTTCTACTATGCTCCCAACAAGGATCCCAACCCCGTCCTCAATGCAACGGATGTTGTGAAAATCAAGATACATCTCCCTGCAGGGACAACGGATAGCGGTGTATTCCGGTCCGGCCAGTGGATCCTTGACTATGGGATGGACCGGACAGTCGATCGTCGTTTCAACTACGGTCTTGCAACGGATACTCCATTAGCGGGAGATTTCAACAATGACGGGACGATGGATGTCGGTGTATTCCGGTCCGGCCAGTGGATCCTTGACTATGGGATGGACAGAACAGTTGATCGTCGTTTCAACTACGGTCTTGCAACCGATACTCCATTAGTGGGAGATTTCAACAA
>JAKLGN010000042.1 GCA_022710665.1 Methanoregula sp.
CGTAATCGTCCTGATGGCCGCTATAGGTGCTGTTGAGCTGTGGTACTTCCGGTGGAAAGGATGGTTCGAATAAATTCACGGGATCATTGCCGCCGGCGAGGGGCTCTACCAGGGCAGCCTGCATGAAAGGGATCGGGAACGTGGAGACGCATGGTCCTGCGGCAACGGTAGTGGAAGTCGGGATTTGAAGCCCTGCTTTCACAGCGACCGGACCCATTGCCCATCCTTTTTTTCTTTTCATATTCCATAGTTTTATCGTCTGACAACGGGGTTTTTTACGGCGCTCATGGTATGTATGAGGGGCCGGGGATTTGACCAGACGGTGTTATACCTGCTTGCCGGTTCTTCGGGGCAATCATTTATTATTGAACATGTCTATGGATACATACCAGAACTGAAGAAAATTCAAGGATAATCCCCGGTTTCCCTGTTCACGGTATAATCATTAACATTACGAATACGGGATGGACAGAATGGTGCGATGGCCTCGTGATTTTGGACTGCAAGTCCGCATGCTTGGAACCTTATTCGTACTCGGGGTGATCTATTTCATCTTCATCGCGGTATTGGCATATATCGGGGTTGAAACCCTTCTCCTCCTCGCTGTGATGCTCCTTGTCCTCCTGATCCAGTATTTTTTTTCAGACCGCATGGTCCTCTGGTCAATGGGGGCCCGCGAGGTTTCAGAGCAGGAGGAGCCGCATCTCACCGAAACGCTGACACGCCTCTGCGCGATTGCAAATCTTCCACGCCCAAGGCTCGCGCTTGTCGATTCAGCGGTCCCCAATGCATTTGCAACCGGGCGCAATCCCAAAAATTCTGTTATCGCGGTGACCAGCAGTCTTGTCAGTACCCTCAGCCAGGACGAACTCGAGGCCGTTCTCGCCCACGAACTCAGCCATGTGAAGAACCGCGATGTCATGGTGATCACGTTCGCCGGCTTTTTATCCACGGCAGCGTACTTCCTCTTCAGGAACTGGCTGACGTACGGGAGTGGTCTTGGCTCCGGATCGGGCGGGCGGAGATCCGATAAAGCCGCCCTCCTCATCATCATCCCGCTGCTTGCCGCCGTGGTCTGGCTGATCAGTTTTCTCTTGATCAAAGCCCTCTCGCGCTACCGGGAATTTGCCGCCGACAGGGGATCTGCCATACTGACCGGCAATCCCTCCCATCTCGCCTCGGCACTGGTTAAGATAAGCGGCGAGATGTCGGGTGTCCCAACAAAAGATCTCAGAAGCGTGGAGGGAATGAATGCCTTTTTCATCATTCCGGCCATCTCAGGTACAAGCATCCTGAATCTCCTCTCCACGCACCCGACGGTGGAGCAGCGGCTGGCAGCCCTGGAGCGGATCCAGCGGGAGATGAAGGGCTGATGGCATGGAAGGATGCCCTGGATTCCCTGTTCGGGAAGACCACTCTTCCCCGGGCAACGATTGACAACCTCTTTTCGATAGCCACGGCTTCTGTCACGATGCAGGGCGCAATGAACCTGAACCCCTCCAAAACCGCAGGACTCTGTTTCAAACCCATCGAGTCCTCCACCTATGATACTGCCAGGACAGAGATTGAAGAACTGCTCGAGCTCAGCTCCCGGGAGACAAAAACAGGCTACCGGATCATCACGGACGCATACCGCTTCACCTGGGTGCTCTTGGAAGATCCCGATTTTGACGATCTCGTCACGGGCATTCACCTCGTCAGCCAGACCCTCATTGAGCGGGGATTCGGCTCCTATCTCCTGTGTGCAGTCTTCCGGTTTGAGCATGAAAAACCCGTGTACTGGATCTACAATTTCAAGCAGGGGCGGTACTACCCGTTTGTCCCCCTCCCTGACCAAAAACGTGACAATGCCGCTGAATTCCGTATAAAATCCCTGCTGGAAAAGGAACTCCCGATCCAAAAAGAGACCGGGTTGTGGTACCCTCTCTGGGGAATACCGGTATAAGACTGACAGTATCTGCCCGGTGTTTCAGGGCCCGACGACGGTGTATACAGGTTCTTAGTCCTTGAATATGCCGGTTCCCCGGAACACATCATGCGCTTCCTTAAATGTCATATCAGGAGGGGGCACGATGATATCGGATGCAATGAGTTCCTTATCGTCAATCAATTCCCCTTTGCTCTTGATGGTGCTGATCAGTTTTGATAAGTTTTTCCTGTACGCCTTTTCATCCCCTTTCTGCACGTTCTCAACTATGGTGTTGTCTATTTTGTTCAGGATATCGAAGAGGCTGCCTTTGACATTATACTGACCTTCCCCCATGATGCGTATGATCATCTCTTTACCTCCGCCATGAGTTTTGCAAGTTCGGAATCAACACTGCCCTTCTGGCCGATCCGGGCCAGTTCCCGGTCAATATCATCCCCGCTGCGGGTGATATCCACAAGGGTCCCCTGCTCAATCAGCTCGTCCAGAGCCGCGGAGCGGGCTTTCATCTCATCTGTCTTGTTCTCGGCCCGCTCAACCGATGTTCCAATATCCGCCATCTCTTCACTGATGCCGGAGAGCGATTCGCTGATTTTTACCTGGGCTTCTGCAGCAGAATATTGTGCCTTTATGGTCTCTTTCCTGGTGCGGAAGACCTCGATCTTCGTGGAGAGCCGCTGTTCAGCGGCTACCAGTTTGGCCTGCTCTGCCTCGAGACCCGTGATCTCCGAATCCAGCCCCTCGACCTGCGAGAAGATGGCGCTCTTCCGTTCCAGGGCAACCCGGGCAAGGTCTTCCCGGTTTGCTTTTGCTGCTTCCTGTGCCTGACCGTCCAGTTTCTGGATGCTCTGGAGCAGTTTTTCCCGCTGGAGCTGCAGCCGCTTCTTTGCCGTAGCAACCTCTGCAACGCCGCGCTTTACGTTCTGGAGCAGATCAAGCTGCTTCTCATACGAATAATCGAGTGTCTCCCGCGGATCTTCCGCTGCTCCGAGTAGTTTGCTCATCTTTGCCTTGATTATCGTTCCCATCCGGTTCAAAAGACCCATGCCATTTTCCTCCTGAACTTCCTTCAGGTACCTGATTCATTTTTAGTAACTGGCGAGAGGCACGATATACTTTTTGCCTGCTGATACTGACCATGAACCTCCGGTTCTTTGCATACCATGGCCGTGCATACTTCTCTTCGCAGCCCGGTTCCCGCATGCCGGAACCGGTGAATTGTTCAATGAATGGCACTTTAAAAAAAACCTCTTTTTTCTCCCGATGATCGACACACCTGTGCCATCGCTGCCCCCATCGGGGCGTCTGCGTCCCTTCATCTCACGGTCGTCCCCGCGGGGGTTGGGGGGTGTCCCCCTGCCGAAAGGAGAACGGGAAGCCTTGCCAGCCCTCCCTCCAGGCTCAAAGAGAATACGTGATACCGGTATTACACCTGGAGAACACCGTATGTAAGCGCAGGCACGGAATTACCGGGCGTAACAGCCCTTGAAATTACCCAGTTGGCTGTGGATGCTCTTTGGAGCCCAATGAATAAAAATCCCGTTCAATATTCTTCCTGCCAGTACCTCTCATTACCTTTCCGCTCTCACCGGGCCGCCACCAGAACATTACTTATGAAATGAGCGGGAACGTTATCGTATGACTCAGTCTCCGTGCTATAACCGGAAGGTTATCTCCGGGCTCATCGCCTGCCTGCTCCTTGCAGGCATTCCCGCGGCCATGGCAGCAGACGTGACAAATACAACGGCCTCCGTTGGCGGCATGATCACCGCTATCACCTACCCGTCCGGGGCCGCAGTCTCTCTCAACGGGGAATACCGGGGAGTTACCCCTTTACAAATCCAGAACCTTTCTCCTGGGATATACCAGGTCGATATCACCATGGCGGGTTACAGAAACGAAACGGTCCGGCGCAAACTCAATGAGGGCAGCATGCTTGAGATAGGGATAAACCTTGAGCTGCTCTCATCGCTCCCTGCACCCACCGGAAGCGGATCGATTGCTGTTGACTCAAGTCCGGGCGGTGCCGTGGTGCTGCTTGATGGAAACCCTGCCGGGACAACCCCCGTGAGCCACGCAGCATTGATCCTGAATACTGTCCCGATTGGCAACCATACCGTTACGGTGGAACTCGCGGGATACCCTGCCTATACCAGCACCGTGACGGTCATCAAGAACCAGGTTGTGAGGGTGAATGCCGATTTCATCACGCCGAGCCCGACCATAACGGCAACGACTGTCGCCACCACGGACCGTCAGAAACCGGCGCCTCTCTCTCCCCTCATGGTGGTTCTGGCAGCCGGGCTTACCGGCATGGCAGCGGTATTCCGCAGGTCCTGAATTTTTTTATGATGGTATACGAAAAAAAGTACAGGGCTCTTCCATGACCAGATCTACCATGCCAAAACCATTTCCCGACAGGACTCTCTGGGTTCTCCTCACGCTCTGCCTTCTCTGTGCCTCCTTTGTATCAGCTGCCGGTCCTGCACCAGGAACACCGACCGGAACCGTCCCACCCGTCCTGCTGGCGTGTGCCCAGGCAACGAATCCCGTAGCCGTATTCACCTGCAATTTCCCGGCAGATCCGCCGGCAATAATCCCTGCCGGCCCTCCCTATATCATCAACTGCACCGATAATTCCTGGGCAGGGTTCAACCAATCAATTGCGTCATGGAGATGGGAATTCGGTGATGGAGGGACAGCCACCGATAAAAACCCCCTGCACGCCTATTCCGAGGCAAGTCTGTACGATATCAGGTTAACCGTGACCACGTGGTGTGGCAGTCAGTATTCCAACACAACCACGCACAGAATATCCATATTCTGCAGTGTCCCGGAACCGGCATTTACCACAAATGTGACAGAAGGGTATGCACCGCTGGCGGTCCAGGTAACCGATGCTGCGAAAAATGCGCCTGAAGGCATAACCCGGTGGACTTACTGGTTTGATGATGACCGCTTCAGCCACAGCAGGAACCCGGTCTTTACGTATACCGTCCCGGGCACCTACACGATCAACCAGTCGGTCTGGAAGGATTGTGTACCGCTCAGCAGCCGGTCCTATCCCCCCGCCACGCGCCAGATCATTGTCAGTGCTCACCCCTCCGTCACGCACGAGGTCAATGGAACAGCCACGGAGCCGGCACCAGCCCCGTCGCTCGATTCCGTGACCCTGCTGACAACCGAACCCATGCCCTCTGCTACAAGACCGGAACATCCGGGCAATACTCCCGTCTCTGGTAGTGCAGAAGATGCAGTGCAACATACTCCCGCGGTCACCGGGCCTGCCGGTATCGCCATCCTGCCGGTCATTGTCCTTACGCTCATCATTCTTGCGGTCATCGGTTTTGGAATATACCTGTTCAGGACACATCGCCGGGAATGACCGGGCAAGCCTTTTTTCCCCGGGGTGTTCAGAAGAACGTTCCCCCGGTTTCCCGGGTGCATTCCGGCGCTTCAGGGAAATTTCCCCCCTGGGAGACACGACAGGCACCGGAGGCCGGCAGGTTCCTGATCCCCCAACCACCCATGTGCGGCGGGACCTCTCCGGCCAGGAGTCCCTGTGCACTTTCACACCCCGCCAGCCGTACCTTCATTGCCTCTGCCCTTTCATGGATGTGCGGTGAAACATATGCGAAGGATGGAACTGGACCCCCTCATTCTCCGGTGGAAGAAGACCACCCGTGCCCTGAAGATTCACGAGCAGCACTGCGGGAAGTATTTCACGGATATCCTTGAACGGCGCACGGATGCGGAACTGGCGCTCTTCAGGGACCCGGTGGAGGCAGCAGCGTTCTTCTGCCTGGTGGACGTGGTGATGCGATCCCTTGACAAAAATTCGCCTGGTCTTTCATCGTCGTTGCCGGTGACCCGCCAGCAGTCAATTATTGCGGATATGCCGGGAGCGTAGATGCTGCAGCAAAGACCGCGACGCTGCCATGGATCGCCGTTTCAGCAGGAACCAAATGACCCGGAAGACGGGATCGAGCATCCCCGGTAAAAACCTGAAGTGCTGCCCGTCCCAAAAAACGCAGAGATGCGCTGCGACCGGCAGCAGGGAGAAACCAGCCGACAGGACATGCAGGGACGCCGGGGGTAATCCCCCGGGACATCTGTGCCCGTGCTACGGATCTGTTCTGCGCAAGGAATCCGTAACCTGCTGCTGTTGACGGTCACAGAAGGGAGCGTTGCGGCAGGTGGCAGCGGGAGGCTAAATTGTCCAGGCAGAGCAATCCCAGTTTTTTTATAGATGGAGTGCCAGAATTCCGTGAGAACCATGTACGTGATCATCGGGCGGGACTCCTGTGTCAGTTGTGGGGCATGCTGGAACATCTGCCCGGAGGTCTTCTGCCAGAACCCGTGCGATGAATATTCAGAGCTGGTGGAAGCGTACCGTTTCTGCGGCAGCCGTGCCGAGGGCGAGGTGCCGGATGAGTTATCATCCTGTGCCCGGGAAGCGGCGTCCCTGTGCCCGTTGGAGATCATTACGATCAGGGAAGAACCATAGGGGTCAATGGAATGCATGATCCCTCTCAATAACATGCTTTGATCGTAAAAGTGTTCCACGCTTCAGTTTTTCTCTCCATACAGAGCGGGGCAGGAGGGTATGCCGGGGCCGGGGAATGTATCCGCCCCGGGAATGCCCGGACCGGGACGCCAGCGGGCAATGCAAACGAAGATCGAACAGGGTATGTTCTATTGAAATATAAAAAAAGATCTACAGTGACCATAGGATAAACGCTCCCGGGGGCTTTCGCTCACGCACTGTCCCGTATTGCGATAATCACGAAAGAAGGTTTTTTGGGGTCTCCTGATGTACCTGAATATTCCAGCTCTTGGAGAAATTCTCGTCTTATGGTGTCAGGGACCCTCTGTGGTACGTATGAGGGTGATCCCTTCCCCCCGTATGGGAAGCAGCATGCGGGGGCAAGCCCCCTTCTCCCCGTACACGGCCATGCTCCACGGGACGAGCCCCGAAGAACATCTATGGCTCCATCGCGCATCAAGAGAATTTTTCATACAAGGATCTCTCCAAGAGCACATATCCCCTGTCGCCCGGCGCCCCCGCTCCCGGTGGGGGAGGGATGGCGCACGCGGGTTGGTCATGGGGAGAAGAAGAGATTTTTGTACAGAGCCCCAAAAAAACCCTTAGTTTCCGTTCTTCCCGTACACTTCCCGGGGATCGAATACTTTTTTACCGATAACAGCGCCATCAAGCGTGCGGTAGAAACAGGAAGTATAGCCGGTGTGGCATGCAGCGCCGGTCTGTTCCACTTCATACATGAGACAGTCCTCGTCGCAGTCGGCAAGGATCCGCACAACCTTCTGGAAATGACCGCTTTCCTCGCCCTTCTTCCAGAGTTTCTTCCTGCTCCTGCTGTAATAATGGGCAAAGCCGGTCATCCGGGTGAGCCGGACTGCTTCCCCGTTCGCATACGCCATCATGAGCACGTCCCGGGTCCGTGCGTCTTGCACGATCACGGGTATAAGTCCGTTTACAAAGTTCAGATCAAGCATACTTTAAACCCCGATAACCCGGGTCATAGCCGCAAACAGGAAATCCCCAAAGACGATGGCCGAGATAAACCCGGCCAGGATCGGGATGATGAACGGGACCGCGTAGGAGATCCACACGGTACCGGCCTTCCGGTATATCGCGAGTTCCCGGGCATATTTCTCCGGCTGCTCCCGGAGGTCTTTTGTGTACACCCTGTCCCCTCCTGCATACATCCGCGTGATAGCATCCCAGAATCCGATAAATTTCCTGCTGAGCGTGCCATTCCTTTCCTCAAAGTCTTCCATCACAAACCCCCACTCCTTCTGGATCGCATCTCCCCTGACCGGGAACCCGAAGAACAGGTACATCAGGGGTGCCCGGTTCCCGCGGGCAAGGTTGACGATGAAGATCCCGAGGGGGGCGAGGAGGTTCAGCAGCAGGGCATTGATCAGGACAGAGAAGGCCAGGAAACCCAGCGGGGGGTTACCAAGAAGGGGGGTGAACGGGAAAACGGGGACACAGAAGGCGATAAAGATGAGCGCCCATGCATCGGCACCACCGAACAGGTGCATCCTCCCGAAGATATAAAATACCCCGCAGAACACGGAAGAGAGGAGCAGGAGCAGGGCTGGTTCGCCCCATCCGCCGTTCTCGAAGAGCAGGAGAACGGTGGTAATCCCATAAACCAGGATGATCAGGACGAAATACCACCGGCCGATGGTCTCCGGGACACTGACCTCTCTTCTCTTCCTTTTCGGTTTCTCGGTCTCGTCGAACCTTCCGGTATATTCCATATATGAAACAAACAGAAAGATACCGGCAAACATCGCGTACCAAGGGACAAGCTGCATGATGATGGACCGGGCGAGGATAAACCACGACAGGACCGGAAGGGCCAGGACAAGGGCAAGGTAATACCAGATCGCGTCCTTCCGGTAATATAACGTGAGGCCGTATGAATCGGTCCTGCCGCGGTTGTCGAGGTAGTCCGCGTAAAGAAAACTGGCAATAAGAGAAAGGTACCCTGCGACAAAGCTCGCATCACCGGTTGTCTGCCAGAGCAGCAGGCAGGTACAGCAGACCCCCGCCGCGAGCATCGGGAGCCAGTATATGAAGGGTACCCGGCGGTCCCTGATGTCGAGATACGAGGCGCAGACCAGGGTAATTGCAACCGCGATCGCTGATATCATCATCGGGTAGAATGGTTCCATACTTCCAGTACACATTTTTTTCCCTGAGCACTTATGCATGGCGATGACGCTGCTTTGACGAGCTGGTAAAAAAACCGTACGATTCACCGGCCGGGACTCTGTCACAAGGACCGGATGGCAAAGGAACCGGCAGATCCTGCCGGGGGCTTCTCATAACCAGGATGGAATGAACCACTCATTATGATAAAACGGTTTCTCCGGCCGGGCGCACACGCGATAATTTCGCAAATATATATATCCGAGGTAGCCAATATTCCAGCAGACACCGTGTGGAACCATGGCCGGTTCCCGATCAGACGATCAGCATATACGCTTGAGGTGATACATCCATGAAAATTCAGGAACATATAGAGACGCTCCTTGCAGGCTCAACCCGTCTTGGCACCTTCACTCTGCCGAACCTGATGAAAATTGTCCAGTCCAGGAGCATCGACGGGATTGCAGTCTCGGTGACCAGTGACCGGAAATTCTATCTTGCTCTCCTTGGAGGTGAATCCGAGGGTGCAATTCTCATCGATGAAAAAGGGACGCTGTATGGCGACAAGGCAGTCATGCTCCTGTCTGGTGATGAGACGTTCGATCTCTATCCGGTA
>JAKLGN010000043.1 GCA_022710665.1 Methanoregula sp.
TGAGACGTGCATTGGGAGGTTCATCGCCGGCAATTATACCCGGGCCATTGAGGTCGGAATCGGAAAGAACACCGATGCGGCAAAGATCCTTTCCGGAGCGGGCATCCTGCTTTGCAGTACTGATATCAAAAATCTGCCGGTTCCTGATGAACTCGCGTTTATTGTCGATGATGTTTTTTCACCGGATATTACCCATTACCAGGGGGCCGATGTTATCTATGCAATCCGCCCTGCCATTGAGATGATCCCAGCCCTTATCTCACTTGCAAAGAGAGTAAACTGCGATCTTCTTGTCTATCATCTCGGTTTTGAGTTCTATTTGGAGGGCGGAGAAAAAATTGACTGCGGCGTCATCCTCCACCGGTATGCCGGGCGTCAGAACCCGTCGAACAGTGTTGACTGAGTCTTTGCAGGGGGTTTCTTCTCTGCGGGTTCTGCCGGGGCAGCGGGGGGTTCAGGGGAGGGCAATGCATTTTTTTTGGGCTCCGGCCCGGGTACCGTTTTTTTCTTTTTTTCCTCTTTTGCCATTTTCACCGGTTCTTGTTGCAGCTTCCTTGTCTTCTCCTTCTCGTTCTCCCGGTCTTCCTGTACGAGCGTTCGGATGATTGCAGCTGATCGGGTCCGGTCGGAAAGGAAAAAATTGAGCTGGTCTGCATCAAATGCAAGGTCCCGGGCAAATCCGGCTGGATCCTGCTCGATGAGCAGGGAAACGGTCCCAAGATACTGTTCCCGGAGCGTGTTCTGGGGAATATGCATCATGCCGGCAACCTTGTTGAGGGTCGAGATACGGATAGATTTCTGCTTCTTTGCCGTGGACATCTTCTGCCAGCGCTCGGGTGGCATGATCCTTGCATGGACACCCTTTCCCCCCGCGGCTTCCGCAACGCCCAGGAGCATGATGGCGGTTGCATAGCGCCAGAGAGTATGATACTGGCGGCGGTAAGTATAGCCAAGATATTCATCGGCGCGTGAAAGGTAACGGTAGGCATGTCCGGTGCCGGTAATGTCAGGGATCAGGTGCACGCTGCCCTCAACCCACTGTTCGATCGTTTCGGGCGTGTCATCCACTTCGCGGGAGAGCCGCATCAGTTCCTCATCCGGTGTCTTCCCGAACAGGGCTGTTATCAGGGAGAATATTGATACCCGTTCATCCTTCTGCGATGTGTGGACCCCGTCATCGCCGAGGGCTGTCCTCCCGATCGCGGAGGCATAGAGCATGTTGACCGCTGATCGTATGTCTCCCTCCGCACTTTCTGCAATGACACGGAGCGCGGTATCACTACAGGTAACCTTCTCGGCAGAGCAGAGATATTTGAGCCGCGGGACAATCGACCGTGCCTGCACCGCCTTGAACTGCACCGGCTCGCACCGGCTCCGTATCTCAGGTGAGAGGCCGTAGAGATCGTTTGCTATCAGGATCACCGGTTGCTGTGCCTGGTTTATACAGTCTACAATAGCCTTTGTACCACCGCGGTCCGCAGTACCCTGCAGGTTGTCTGCCTCGTCAAGCACGATCAGTTTATGGGAAGCGCCGGTGAGGCTCGCAGTTGTGCTCCCGATTCCGGCTATTCGTTCGATTACTCCAGCAGTCCGCTGGTCGCTTGCGTTCAGCTCGATTACTTCCCATCCCATGTCATGTGCCAGCGCCCAGGCGCTGGAAGTCTTGCCGGTACCGGGCTTGCCATAGATGAGCAATGGTCTGGACTTCCGGGACCATGTCTTCGCCCAGTCAGCCATCTGTCGTACCGCTGTTGCGTTGCCGACGATGTCCGCGAGGTGTGCCGGTCGGTATTTCTCGGCCCAGTCCATACAGACACGTTGACCGGGTATCAAATAAATTATCTCTGATGAAACGAAACTACCTTACACCAACCCAACCGGGAACCCATGAAAGGTGATGCCGTGGTCCACAGCTGCTCCACAGAGACAATTGCAAAAACTGTCCGGGAATATGAGGGCGTAAAGAGGAAACATGCTATCGGTGATATGGTCAGGGCACTGAAGATCGACGCCCCTCATGTGATCGCTGCATTCGGGGAGGATGCTGCAGTCATAGAACACCATGGCGAAGCACTGCTCCTGGCTGCTGATGGCATCTGGAGCAAGCTGATGGATGCCGATCCCTACTGGGCGGGATACTGTTCGGTACTGGTCAATATCCATGACATTGCAGCAATGGGCGGGCACCCGCTTGCCATGGTGGATATCTTTTCGATTGCCAAAACAACGGTACAGGAACAGGTCGTAAAGGGGATGCATGACGCCTCAGCGCAGTTCGGTGTCCCGATCGTGGGCGGGCACCTGCACCCGGACGCACCGTACAGCGTGATCGATGTATCGATCCTGGGTTCTGCCCGGCTCGACTCCGTTATTTACAGTCATACGGCACGGGAGGGAGACAGTGTTGTTGCGGCGATCGACCTGAACGGACGTGTCCACCCGTCATGCGCACTCAACTGGGACTCGGTGACCATGAAATCCTCTGCCGAAGTCAGGGCACAGATTGCGCTGATGGAAGAGATCGCACAAAAGCACCTTCTGACGGCAGGAAAAGACATCAGTAACCCGGGAATCATCGGAACGCTCGGCATGCTTCTGGAGGTGAGCGGGAAAGGAGCCGACATCGATCTTGGCCAGATCCCGAAACCGGATTTGGCCAAAAACAACCTGACATTCGAGCTCTGGGTCCGGATGTACCCGGGGATGGGTTTCATCATGACGGCAAAAAAAGAGCACGTTGCCGAGCTTGTCAGGCTTTTTGCGGGTGTCGGAATGACCGCAAAAGAGATCGGGACCGTGAACGGGTCAAGAGAGCTGCGGATCCATTATCAGGGAAAAGACACCCGGGTCTTCGATTTTCTCGGAAACGGGATCCTGCACATCGAACAAGAGGATATTTCATGCCAGGGGCGTTAAAACGCATCGGCATCGGGATTGCCGAAGATCCGGATAAAGTGATATCAGGTGCCAACAGTGTCAGCGGGCCGTTTGAGACGGTCTGTTATGGTTGCCCCGGCCTTGCTGATAACAAAACCGCTCATAAATACGTGCATTTTTCCGAACATACCCACCCGGAACAGGCTCTGGTTGACGACCTTGTTTCCGGGAAGATAGACGCTGCCGTACGGGGAACCCTCCCGTCAAATTCCACCCTGAAAGCCCTAAAAAGAGCGATGAAGGTAGATCACCTCGAACGGATCGCTCTTCTTGAGACGGTGCACGGGAAAAAATTCCTGCTCACACCGGTCGGTGTTGATGAGGGATGGTCTGTTGCGGAAAAACTCGAACTGATGCAAAAAGGCCGGATCCTGGCGAGAAAATTCGGGCTGCCGGAAAAAACCGGTATTCTCTCGGGGGGCAGACTCGGAGACATCGGGCGACACCCGCAGGTGGATGCCAGCATGGCTGAGGCAGAACTGGTTGCCCGTCTGGGAAATGCCACCCACTGCGAAATTCTCATTGAGGATGCTGTCGAAACCTGCGGGCTCATTATCGCACCGGACGGTATTTCCGGCAACCTGGTCTTCCGTACCCTCACATTTCTGGGAGGCGGGATCGGGCATGGCGCGCCAGTGGTAAATATCAGCAGAATTTTCGTGGATAGTTCGCGCGCCTCACCAAATTATGCCAATGCGCTAATGCTCGCAGCATCTTTGTTGGAATAAATTAAAATCCTTAAAAAACCTTTTTTTATCCAAAAAAACGATTTAAAGAGAGTAAAAAATATTCTGCGCAATTCTGAACTCCGTTTCCCGCTTTCTTGGCAGCATGCGTTCCGATATCGTATTGCTGGGTAAATTGGGCATTTTTCCCGGAAAGTTTATATAGCCACCAATTAACTTTCTTTTTGAGGTTAGAACCATGGCAGATTTACCAATTGCCGCAGTTGTAAGGATTGCAAAGAAGAACGGAGCCGAAAGAGTGGGAAGCGATGCCGCGGAAGCACTCGTTATCAAGGCTGAAAAGTATATTGCCCAGCTTACCAAGGAAGCCAACAAGCTTGCTGAACACGCGGGCAGAAAGACGATCAAGAAAGAAGATGTTGACCTGGCGGCAAAGCCATAAGATCAACCTTTTTTTTCTCTCATCTTACGAAAGCCGGTTTTTATCCTGGAGATTTTTCCGGTTCATTTGGCTCAGTTGCAATGCTTTTTTTTGGCTCGTCAGAAACGGGAATGAAGGGATCGGTTCAGACCGGAACGATGAAAATTGCAGCGGTGAGGGCTCCTTTGCCTCAGGGCGCCTCGCGGGGCATGGCGGGGCAGTTCCGTGTTTTTTTTTGCTCAAGGTTATCGATCCGCCGCGGAGGCGCATTGCGACGGGATTATCCTTCTTCGAACACATGAGTCATACCGCATATCCCGATTTTTTACCCTTCTGGTGTGTGTTTCCGTTCATACAGGGTTTTAAAAAAAAAAGGGACCGGTCAGAACGTACCTTTTGTGCTCGGGACACCCTTTTTCTTGGAGCGGGAGAGCGCCTGCCCGAGAGCAATGCCGAATGCCTTGAACATCGCCTCGCACATGTGGTGGTCGTTCTTCCCGGTAAAAGCGATATGGGCTGTAATGCCGGCACGGTTGCAGAGGGAATAGAAGAAATGCTCGAAGATATCTGACGGGATGGTTCCGATGGCCCTGTTACCGAATGTGCCGGTAAAGACCAGATATCCACGCCCGCCGCAGTCCAGCGCAACGGTTGCAATGGATTCGTCCATCGGGACCACTGCATGGGCAAACCGTTGTATACCCCTGCCACCTGCCATCACCTGTTTCACTGCATCACCGAGCACGATTCCGATATCCTCGATCGTGTGATGGCAGTCCACGTGAAGGTCGCCCTTCGCGGTACAGGTGAGGTCGAAACCGCCATGTGTTGCCATCGACGTGAGCATGTGGTCAAAGAATGGTACACCACTGTCAACAGTGATGCTGCCCGTCCCATCCGGGTTCAGTTTCAGCATGATCTTTGTCTCTTTTGTCTCCCGTTTTTCCTCAACAATTGTCATCGGCATTCCTCCAGTGCATCTTTCAGTGAGATCTTCCCGCTGTAGAGTGCCGATCCAAGAACGGCACCATACGCTCCGGCATCCCGCAGTGCCCCAACATCGGCACATGACGAGATACCGCCCGCAACCACGACCGGGATGCGGATATGGTCGATCAAGCGTTTTACCGGTTCGAGCCGGACACCCTGCTGCAATCCTTCCACATCCACATTCGTGTAGAGAAGTGACCCGGCTCCGAGGTCTTCAAATTTTTTTGCCCAGCCCAGGTAATCACCGGCTGTTTCCTGCCAGCCATGCACGGCAATCTGACCACCCCTTGCATCAACACCGGGCATGATCCGCCCGCTGCCGAATTCCCGGGCAAGCGTACGGATACACGCGGGATCCTGAGTAGCAAGAGTAGAAATAATAATCCGATCCACACCGATCTCAAGCCAGTGCCGGGCGTCTTCGGCAGAACGGATACCCCCGCCAAGCTCGATCTCTGCGCCGGTCTTTTGTATCAGGTTCGTGATGAGATCGGCATTCCTTGAAGACATCCCGAACGCACCGTCGAGGTTCACCACATGGAGGGCAGTTGCGCCCTCGTCGATCCAGCGGGTTGCACAGGAGATGGGGTCTCCATAGGTCTTCGCACTCTCCCTGATTCCCTGTACCAGCTGGACGCATTTTCCTTCGAGAATATCTATTGCCGGGAATATTTTCATAAGGATCAGCGGATCATCCGTTGGATGGCCATCACGAGGATATCTTTTGCTCCTGCACGCCTCAACTGGTTGATAAGGGTATAGACCCGCTCCTCGTTCACTACCGCGTGAACAGCAACAAGGCCTTCAGACGAGGCAACATCCATTACCGTCGGACCCGAGAGTCCGGGCAGCAGACTCCGAACAATGTCGAGAGAGGTGCGTTTCACGTTCATCATCAGGTAACACTGGCCCCGCGCGCGGATAACGCTCTCAAGGGCAAGATGAATCTCATCAATCTTCTCTTTCTTGCTCACAAGCGATCTTCGGTTTGCGATCAGATGGGTAGACGTCACAAGCACCTCGTCGATGACCCGAAGACGGTTGGTTTTTAAGGTGGTACCTGAACTTGAGAGATCGATGATTGCGTCAGCAATCCCAAGGTGGGGCGCTGCTTCACAGGCCCCTCCGACAAGGACCACATCGACATCGATCTTCTGCCGTGCAAAATAGGCACGGGTGATGGTCGGAAACTCCGTGGCTACCTTGTGACCGGCAAGCTGCTGAGCGGTTGTTATTTTTGAATCCTCATGCACGGCAAGCACGAGCCGGGCTTTACCGGACTGGAGGTCGAGCAGTTCCTGTACATCGGATCCGCGCTCAACCACCATATCGTGGCCGGTGATCCCAAGGTCAGCAGCCCCGTTGGCAACATATTCCGGAATATCCACCGGCCGGGCAAAGAGGACCTCGACATGTGGATCAAGAGTTCTGGTGATAAGGCGGCGCTGTTCACCGGCTTCTGCAAGGTGGAGACCGCTTTTCTCAACCAGGTCCATAATTGGTGCCGCAATCCGTCCTTTGTTGGGAATAGCAAGCCGAACAATATCGGAAAACGGGGTTGTGTTGCCGGTTTTTTTCCCGGCATTTTTTACAGGCGGCATTTTTCGTATCAGAATGTCTTGAGTTTGCCGGCAATGACCTTTTCCGTAATGCTGGTAATGTTTGCCAGCTGATCATCGACAATCCCGTAGATCTCATCGTTGATGTCCTTCAGTTTCATCCCATGAGCGGGCAGGATCTGGATACTTGCTACGAGTGGCTTGTCGATCGGCTTGCCGATCTGGGAGAGGAGCCGTACATACATCTCCTCAATCCCGTCAACTTTCCTGACACATTCCTGAGCGATCTGGGTTGAGAGGAGATTGTACATCTTGCCGATGTGGTTGATCGGATTTTTACCGCTCGTTGCTTCCATGCTCATCGGGCGGTTGGGTGTGATGAGCCCATTGCAGCGGTTGCCACGGCCTACCGAACCATCATCTCCCATCTCAGCGGAAGTCCCGGTAACGGTCAAAAAGACACTCTTTTTCCGTATGTCGTCAGCGGTATTGACCTGCACCATGACCTTGCGCTTTGTGCTCTTTTCCGCAACCAAACCAATCTGTTCTTTCAAAATGCCCATGTATTCCTGGTATTCCCTGATATCAGCACAATGCCGGTCAACAATGGCGCATGCAATCGTGAGGGTGATTGTATCACGGTCCCGCAATCCCATAATCTTGATGTCCTGACCTATGGCAGGGTATTTTTTCCTGAGTTTCGTGTCAATGAAGTCCGCTGAGTTCCTGATAATTGTCTCGACTTCCGAGAAGGGGGCGTGCCCGACACCGAATGAAGTATCGTTCGAACGGGGCACCCTCCCGTTGCCCAGCTTGAAAACATCCCGGAGATCGGTCGAGCCCGTGCCGAGACGGCAATCGATCATCAGATCGCGGCTGGTATTGAGGTCCGGGAGGATCTTGTGAAGGTACTTTGTCGCGGCCTCAACCGCAACAGCATCGGCAGGTATTGTTACCCCGTTGAACTGTTTGGTTGCCCTTCCGTCGATAAGAATAAAGATGGGGCGGATCATCCTGCCGCCACCGAACTTCGGGTCTGACTCCCCGGCAACAACCTCCCCCTGGTCGGTATTGTGGTGGAGGACAACGCCAAACTCGTCAAGGTAGGTCCTGCAGAGCGCCTGACTGATGGATTCTGCAATACCGTCGGCGATACTGTCGGGATGGCCGAGACATTTGCGCTCGACAAGTTCATTCCGTTGTTTTTCAAGGGGGATCTGGTTCAATGCTTCGATATGGATGTTTCTCTTCATTGAGCTCCTCGTGACACTTCGTTAGTATACAAGGGACTGGTGTTCTTATAACATTTCTCATTCAGCAATAATGAGCTCACAATTATTACCCAAAGTAATTTTTTTTTAAACCATGAAACGCCGGCTCTGGAGAGTTCCATGCAACATGAAGACGCTCATGAGGACTCCGCTGAAGCATAGCCCAGCATGCGATGACGATGTGGTCGCTGTAACCGACACCGTCCCCTCGCAATGCGTCCCGTCACACAACGAAGGACTATCTGGCGCAGGAGGGAGGGATTACAACCAATAAAAAGGATTTCTGCAGGGCAGAAAAGCCAAAAAAATTGAAACGTGTTGAAACAGTCAGGAATACCAAGGACTGTCAGGACTGCCCGATACGATGAGGAGATCGTTTCCTCCCAAAGGAGGAAAAACAGCTCTGGAGAAAACCTCTTTTTCTCCCCAGGATCGAACCCCTTTTTGCCATTCCTGCCCCTATCGTGGGTGAGGGCCCATTGCGACAGGATTGTCCTCTTTTCTTTGGGGATATCGCAGAAAACCTTCTTTCGCGATTATCGCAATGCGGGGGCTGCCATTGCGGCGGGGCAGAGAATGAGCGGAGACCCGGGTGTGTCTCTCCGATGATTTCTGCAGATCCGGAAAAATTTATCTTCTGAGGAATTTATGGAGGATAGTCATCTCGCTTCCCTTGGGAGCTCTCTTTACCGGGGGTTTGGTAGGTTGCGGCTTTTCATCCTCGATCTCATCCTCATCAGGCTCTTTTGTCCGTGGCGAAGAAACCGGTCTCCGTTCGGGTATCACGGTATCTGCAGGAACAGATCTTCTCTCAAGGGTGGCCGGCGCGAAGCGGGGGTTGGGAAGGGTCCGGTTCTGGCCCAGCCGTGTTCCGCACCCGGGGCAGAAATTAGCTTCCGGGGGAATCTTCTTCCCGCAGTTATGACAGAACTGGGGCATATCCACGGGCTCTTCATGGACCGGGGGCTGGTGGACTTTCTCATGGATGATCGGCCTGCGGGGTGGTTCTGCTGCGATTTCTGCGGGTTCCGGTTCCACGACCGGGCGCCGCATGACATGTTCTGAGATATTCCGTTTCACCGGGCGGACCTGAGGTTGTGCCAGGGGTTTTAAGGCGCTTTTCATTGCAACTTTCATTGCGGACTGAACTTCAGGTTTTTTCACAGA
>JAKLGN010000044.1 GCA_022710665.1 Methanoregula sp.
TAGTGTTTTTATTGCAGAGCACGTACACAGTTCTCACCCCACCGGATTTTCTCACTTAGAACCCCAACCTCTCACCCGATTTTTACAATAACATGATTTTCGATCCACTAAAATTGGATGGTTCGGTATTGTGAAATATCAAAGTCCAATCATCAAAACCGGGTATTTATTCATTCATCTGCATGCTTTTCAAATCAAAGGGCAGATCTACAGATGGAATCGCATGGCGAGGTTCTATCCAGCGATAGTGCATCCTCTGTTGCTGAATTCGCCGGTTCGAATCCTGCTCCCCACATTTATTGATTGGGTTATAGGTGTCCTGAAAAAAGCCACTTTCCAAAAAAAAAATTTTCCCCATCATAACGTTGTAACGATTCCCGTATATGTATTCACGGCCTGGTTGTCAAGGAAATTCGGTTGCGATTCATCAGGAAGCTGGCCAGCCGGGGATGAAGTCTTCGGGGGAAACAAAAAAGGGGAGATTTTTCAGAGCTGCCCGGTCAGCCACTGGAGAACGAGGCTGCTTACCGCCACCAGGATCCAGAGGATCCCGCCGAATGCCAGCGGTTTCCAGCCGGTGCTGCGGATGGCGGAAAACGAGCTGCGCATCCCTACAGCCGCCATGGCAGCGGTGATCCCGAAGTACGCAAGGAACTTCACGGGCCCGCTCCATGCTTCCGGGATCAGTCCCGCGGACTGCACCATAACAGCGACAAGGAAGAGGACGAGGAACAGCGGGATGAGACGATACCAGTCCATTTCCCGCCGCTTCTCCTCCGGCAGGTCCCGGTTCTGGAACCAGGATTGGAAGACCGCAAGGGGCACGAGGGCGAGTGTCCGGGTCAGCTTCACCACGACCGCATACCCGGCAGCAACCGTCCCGTACACTGCTGCTGCGGCCACAACTGATGAGGTGTCATTGATAGCGGTGCCGGACCACATGCCGAAGGCCTCCTGGGAGAGCCCGAGCATATGCCCGACCGCCGGGAAGACAATGGCAGCAAGGACATTGTAGGCCACAATGACCGTTACAGAGATGGCGATAGCAGGGCCGGTGGCACCGATCACGGCGCTCATTGTTGCAATGGCAGAAGCGCCACAGATGGCCGTACCATACGTGATGAGGACACGGGTGTCATGCTCTATCTGCATAGCCCGGCCGATGACGATGCCGGCCCCCACGCAGATCACCAGGGTTCCTGCCATGACCGGGAGCCCGTCGATCCCGATCCGGGCCACCTTTGCAAGCGACATTTCCGCCCCCAGCAGGACGATGGAGGCCTGGAGGACCGTCTTCGACGAGAAAAGGAGTCCCCTCTCCCATTGCGGGCGGTGCCCGAAGATCTCCCCTGCGGCAAGGCCGATCAGGATCGCTGCAACCGGACCCCCGAGAATAGGAATGGTTTTCCCGAACCACCACGCAGCCGCACCAATAAGGAGGACAGGGACAAGGCCGGGCAGTATACCGGTAACTTCAGGGATGCATTTCTGCAGGTTCGTGATTTTCATCCTCTTATGTGCAAGGAATTACTGGAGGATCTATTTGAAACCGGGGGTCTTCCTCCCTGCGTGCACATCCCCAGCGTTTGTAATACTTGAGACGCTTCATTATCCCATTGATTCAACCACACCATCACATGATTATTTAAAGTGAACGGTTTCCCTTCTGCATTCTTTTTCATGTAGTACAAAGTTTCTTTTGTAGTATGCAAGTCACATTTTTGAGAAAACGATAATTTGAACTTTTTAGCAAGAAAAAGGAATATCAATGTTGGCGTTTTTTAATGCAGGGCACGTATCCAGATTTCATCCCGTTGGTGGTAAGGTATGAAATCAGGCCTTCAGCCCGATTACCCAGTATCATCGTCCAAGCTCAACAGACTTGATGGACCGTGGTAATCTGGTATCAATCACCTGTATCAGAACAAAGCCTCCGTTCATCTGACCATTGAACTCCCCAACGATGCAAAAAAGTGCCGCAGAATAGGCATGGTGAGACTTTTTTTCCACTGAGTTTTGGACCAGAAGTGCGTAGAACCGGCATATCCAAAAAAGTTTTTTTTATGAAAAAATTCCTTATGGCCTGCTCGCTTTCATTTCCTGATTTTCATCCCTGGTGGTGCAATCTCATCTTCCACAAGAAGGTTGATAACCGTCTCGGAAATATCCCCGGCATATTCTCCCGCCCGGCGAATACTCTCGGAGATATACGCAATATTGAGTGCAACCAATGCGTCCTGCTTCAGCACCATGTTATTGATATCCCCGCAGATATCCTCAAGATCGCTGATCGATTCGATATTCCGGTGGGCCTCTTTCACATCGGCATTAAAAAAAGATATGATACTGCGGTCGAATACACCCAGGGAAAGAGCACTTGCCTTCTTTATGGCGTTCATGAACTTCCTGTCAAAATCCACATCAAGAATAGGGAGACTGTGCTCGGCGATCCGCACCGCATGGTCTCCCACCCGCTCGATGATCCGGCTGAGCATGTAATAATTCGTCGCCATGCCCGGGGATATCCTCATCTTCCTTGAGAGCGATGCGTTCTGAAGGATCATGTTGGTCTGCCGTGCGATCAGCCAGTTGAGCCGGTCCGCATCCGTGTCACGGTTGATCACGTCCATGGCGAGGGTACTGTTGTGGGTGTCTAGGGCAGTTATTGCATCCTCGTGCATGTTTTTGATGATAACAACCATGCGTTTGAGGGTATTGTCAAAGGGCATCTCGGAGGGATTGAGGAGGTCCTTGATGGTGATGGCCGTCTCGGTCTCCACCACCACTTCCTGACCGATCGTCATCCGGGTGAAGTCCCTCACGACAGTGCGGACAAACGGCGGGAACCGCTGTTTTGCCGTGATGCGGATCAAGGTAAACCCGGTGATATACGTACCGATGAGCATCCGGAAGAGGAACGCCGGGTCGCTTATGGTACTAACGTCGATCTTCTTGACCCGCTGTACGGAGTCTTCGGTGATCTTTTTTGTGATCAGAAGTGTCCCATCAGGCTGGACGATAAGACCAACCGGATCGTTCTTGGCAATCTTCTGTGCTTCCGCCCAGTCCTTGGGAAGGGTCACCACAAATGAAGCCCCTCCGGTTACCTGCACCCTGCGTATCTCCATATAACCCTCCCCCTCTTGATTCAACCCCAATCTCCGTTTTACTCTATCTTAACCTATAGTTTATATAGAGAAATATAGTTTATGGCGACAATCAGTATATATTCGCCCGCGGAATGGATGATAGAACATCATGAGCGGAAAGCACAACAGATTCCTGATCATTGCCGTTAGCCTTGGAGCGATCCTCATGTTCGCCTTGGCAGCAGGCTGCACAACTCAATCGACCAAAGCACCGGTTTCCACACAGGCCCCGGCCGCTCAACCAGCGGCTGCCGACCCTGCCATAACGCCATCTGCGCCTGCAGCGGCACCGATACAAACAACTGCAGTACAGGCTTCGTCCGGCCAGAGACAAACGATAAAGATCAGCGGTTCAACAACCGTCCTGCCGATTGTCCAGAAAGCAGCCGATCAGTACATGGATTCCCATCCTTACGCGGACATCCAGGTTTCAGGTGGCGGTTCCGGTCTGGGTATTCAAGCAGTCGGTGCAAAGATGGTCGACATCGGCATGTCATCCCGGGAAGTAAGCGCTGATGAGATGAAGAAGTATCCCTCATTTGTCGTCACGCCAGTTGCTCAGGATGGTATCGCAGTCATTGTCAATCCCACGAATACAATCCAGTCTATCAATCTCGATCAGGTGAAAAACATCTATCTTGGCAGGATCACAAAATGGACAGAGATCACCGGGGCATCTGTTCCGGGTACCAGCAACCAGGTAGTAATCATTGGCCGTGACAGTGCCTCAGGAACCCGAACCTACTTCGATGAAACGGTCCTTTCGAAGGCAACACCTACAAAACAGATGCTTGAGAAGAACTCCAACGGTGCTGTTCTTCAGACTGTAGCCCAGACCCCCGGGGCGATTGGGTATGTTTCCATCGGTTTTGCCAGCAAGGATGTCAAGGCGCTCCCCCTCTGGTACAATGCCAACAACATCATCGACCCGTCACTTGCCAATGTCAGGACCAGGACCTATCCGGTCTCCCGTGACCTGTACGTGATCACGAACGGCCCTCCCTCCGGACTTGCCGGGGACTTCATTACCTACATCCTCAGCCCCGAAGGCCAGAAGATTGTGTCTGATGAAGGATACGTGACGATCACCTGAACAGATGAGAGAGGAGCTCCTAAAAACAAATTTTTTGGAGGGAACACTCGTGAAATCCTTCACAATACCCCTGAGTGCCCTTACACGCTCTGCCACGCACGCACGATATTCCCTGCTTAAAGAGAAATCGATACAAACCGTCTTCTTCAGCACAGCCTTCTTTGCCGTTATTGTTGTCACCTTCATCCTGCTCTTTTTGGTACGGGACGGGTACCCGGTCTTCACCCAAGTGGGGATCCTGGATTTCCTGTTTGGTCCTGACTGGGCGCCGACCGCATCTGAGCCGCTTTACGGGATCTTCCCGCTCATCGTGGGGACGCTGCTCGTCACGCTCGGGGCTATGGTCTTTGCCGTCCCGCTGTCCATTGGTTGTGCAATTTACATTGCAGAGCTGGCATCACCCCGCGCAAAAAGCATCCTTAAGCCGGCCATCGAGCTGCTGGCTGGGATCCCTTCGGTGGTGTACGGGTTCTTCGGCCTCATCGTGCTGACGAATTTCATCCGGGTCGCGTTCGATCTCCCGACCGGCGAGACCTGGCTTGCAGCCTCGGTCCTGCTCGGCATCATGGCGCTCCCCACGATCGTCAGCGTATCGGAGGATGCCATCTCCTCGGTCCCTCATGAATTCAGGGAAGGGTCGCTTGCGATCGGGGCTACCCGCTGGCAGACCATCAGCCGGGTGCTGGTCCCTGCCGCCCTGTCCGGCATTGCGGCTGCGATCATTCTCGGCATCGGCCGGGCTATCGGTGAGACCATGGCCGTGATGATGGTAGCCGGTAATGCTGCTATCGTCCCGGACCCGGTCTGGAACATCCTCTCCCCCCTGCGGACTCTCACGGGGACGCTGGGTATCGAGATGGGCGAGGTCGCGGTGGGGAGTGACCACTACCATGCCCTGTTCGGTGTTGCGATCGTGCTGCTGGTCATCACGCTGGGTATCAACCTTGCCGCGGTCGCGATCCTGCGGTACCTCAACGAAGGAAGGGTTGCCAGCGCTGCAAAAAAACCGTTTTTTTCCGCCCGGACAAGGGCACGAATTCTCTTCGCTGCCGGGACACTCGGCTTTTCATTGCTGCTTCTCATCCTGACCGCCGCACCACCGTATCTTGCAGCCCTGGTCCTGTTCGGAGGAGGCGGATGGTATATGGTAAGACCTTTTATACCGGAGAACCGGGTCCAGCAGATCGCGTTCGTGTTCATCGGCCTTGCAACCCTGATCGTTCTCGCAATCCTCATCATCATCCTGCAGGATATCGTCATCAACGGTCTCCCGGCACTATCGTGGGAATTTTTAACAACGTCGCCGCTGGACTCCGGAAGGGCCGGGGGCATCTTCCCGGCAATCATCGGCACCCTGGATCTGGTTGTCGGTGCAATCGCCATCGCACTCCCGCTCGGGGTCGGGGCTGCGGTGTATCTTGTTGAATACACGCAGGAGGGCCGGATGACGCAGGTAATCCGGACCGGTGTGGACCTCCTGAACGGGACGCCGTCCATTGTCTTTGGGCTGTTCGGCTTTGCGTTCATCGTGCTGTATCTCGGCATCGGTGTCTCGATGCTTGCGGGACAGATCACGCTCGCGCTGATGGTGCTGCCAACCGTGATCCGGACTACCGAGGAGTCGTTGAAAAGTATCCCCATGGCGCTCCGCGAGGGCAGCCTTGCCCTTGGGGCAACCAGGTGGCAGACCATCAGCCGGGTCGTCATCCCACCGGCCCTGCCGGGCATCCTGACCGGGGCGATCCTATCTATCGGCCGTGCCGCGGGTGAGACTGCTCCGATCATGTTCACTGCGGTGGTCTTCTCGTCCCGTTTCCTCCCGGACTCGGTCCTTGATCCGGTGATGGCGCTGCCCTACCACCTGTTCATCCTGGCAACGAACGTTCCGGGCTCATCCATGAACAAGTACGGCACGGCGCTCGTACTGCTCCTGCTTGTGGTCAGTTTCTATGCAGTCGCGATTGCGGCACGGACCCATTTCCAGAACAAGATGAGGGGATAATATGTCGGGAGACGGTATCATTTCCACCACTGATCTCAACCTCTGGTACCGCGAGAAGCATGCACTCCAGTCGGTATCGATGAGGATCCCGAAGAATAAGGTAACTGCCCTGATCGGCCCTTCGGGCTGCGGTAAGTCCACGCTGCTGCGCTGCTTCAACCGGCTGAATGATCTGATCGACCACGTGAAGATTACCGGGAAGATCACGTTCGACGACCACGAGATCCATGCGCCGGGAACGGACGTGGTTCTGCTCCGGAAAAAGATCGGGATGGTCTTCCAGAAACCCAACCCGTTCCCGAAGTCCATCTATGAGAATGTCTCGTACGGCCCCCGGGTGCATGGTGTGCGGGACAGGGAAACACTGGACCGGATCGTCGAGGAGAGCCTGCGCCATGCCGCCCTCTGGGACGAGGTGAAGGACCGGATTTCCGATTCCGCCCTCGGGCTCTCGGGCGGACAGCAGCAGCGGCTCTGCATCGCCCGGACGCTCGCAGTCGGGCCGGAAGTGATCCTGATGGACGAACCCTGCTCGGCGCTCGACCCGATTGCAACAGCAAAGATCGAGAACCTTATCGAAAAGCTCCGGGAGGAGTACACCGTGATCATCGTTACCCACAACATGCAGCAGGCAGCACGGGTAAGCGACTACACGGGGTTCATGTACTTAGGAAAACTGATCGAGTGCGGGAAGACCGTCCAGATCTTCGAGCACCCGGCCGAAGAACTGACCGAGAATTATATCACCGGCCGGTTCGGGTAGGAGGCGGATATGGCAGAGAAATTTCATACGGAACTCAAACACCTCAGGAAGGAAACGGTGGCAATGGCACAGTTCGGGCGCTCGATGCTGAAGGATTCGGTCGATGCCCTGGTACGGCAGGACGAGCAGCTCGCTGGGTCGGTGGTTGCGCGAAAAGGCGATATCCACCTCAGGGAAGTTGAGCTCGAGGAGCGCTGCTACCAGTTGATCGCGCTCTACCAGCCGATGGCAAAGGATATGCGGGTCATTGCCTGCACACTCAAGGTGATCACCGCGTCGATGCGCATAGGGCGGTACGGCAAGGTGATCGCAAACATTGTCAGGGAGATCGCCGTAAAACCGCATATCTCCCACACGATGAGCATCCCCCACATGGCCGAACTGGTCGTGGAGATGATAGACGACGCGATCACGGCCTATGAAACCGATTCCATCGAGCTGATCGCAGACTTCAGCACCCGCGACGATACCATCGATGCCCTGCGCCATTCGATCTTCCGCGAAGGCATCACCCATATGATGGAAGACCCACGGACAATCACCCGCTGTACCCATTACATCATGGTTGCCCGTTATCTCGAGCGATGTGCCGACCATGCGTGCAAGATCGCGGAGAACGTCCAGTACATGGATACGGGCGAGCGGATCGAGATACACTGAAGGGTGTGAGGGCTGAGGAGAAGATGGAGCGAGATTCTGTTGATTGAGCCGGGTGAAGGATGTACTCATACGGCCAGGGATTGTTATTGCACTGCTGATACCACCCCATCCCAATAAAAGGAAGGCCGTTTTTAAAATACTATAATTATCAATAGCTACAAATCTTGCGCCCAAGAGGGTTACAATGTACGTGCTCTGCAGCCCCTGCATCCTTCAACCGGGTCTCCGCGCGGATGGTATCACGAAACCCTCGGATCTCGCGTTGTTCGCAAAAACGATTGAACGCTGCAATAAATTCGGGATCGAGATTGTATCCCTCCCCTGTCCGGAAAGCATATACCTTGGGGAGAACCGGAAACCCGGCACGTTCCTCGAACGACTCAATACACTGGAATTCTCTAACCTCTTGGGTATGCTTGAACGCGGAGTGACAGATACTATACAGCAACGCGGCTCCCCTCTCTGTATTATCGGTGTCAACTCATCTCCAACCTGCGGTGTAACCAGTACCTGGTATGGTGCAGAGGGGGATAAACCGCCAAAAAGGGAAGGCAGGGGCGTATTTCTTGCAAGATTTCCTGCAGTCCCCGCCATGGACGTCGCCGTATTCTCACGGTACCGGGTTTATCTTGCAGCCCCGCTGTTTTCTGAAGCAGAGCGCGTTTTTAATGCTTCGGTTGCCCGGCTCCTTCGGACCCACCTGTTTGAGGTCCACCTGCCTCAAGAGGCCGGAGACGATTCAGATGCAAGGGATATACAGGAACAGGAACGGCTCTTTTTATTGAATAAAACTGCACTTGAGAGATCCGATATCGTCGTTGCCATCATTGAAGGGGCGGATGCAGATTCCGGGACAGCATGGGAGATGGGCTATGCCTTTGCACAGGGAAAACCGGTCATTGCCCTGCGGACCGATTTCCGCAGGGTCGGGCACCATGAACACGTAAACCTGATGCTCGAGTTGTCAGCACAGGTGGTAGGCAGTACAGAAGATATTCTCAAAGCGCTGCAATCCCCTTGTCTGAATTCCGGCCAGCGGGTATCCCCCTGAATTCAAAAAGATGCTGAAATTTTAGCTCTGTAGAAACGGGATTGAACAGAGTGAGTTCAAACCGGAACCATGTCGCACTGATGGCTCCCCGCTTCAGGGCCCCTCGCGGGGCACAGCGGGGCAGATTACAGGACTTTTGTATGAGTACGGTAATTAAGCCGCCGCGGGGCGTCCTTTTTGGGCCGCGGCGTTCATCGCAAATAATTGAGAGATTGAAAAATCCTAAAGTCACTTGTGTTTAATTG
>JAKLGN010000045.1 GCA_022710665.1 Methanoregula sp.
GGCAGAGCATCCGCGGCATCTTCTTAGGCAGTTTTTTCGAGGGCAAAGGATAACTCCCCTCCCAGACATCCACATCCCTGCGGATTGTATGCTTCATGCATGTTCCCATGCCGCAGGCACTGCAGACTGCCACGGCATCGCTATCAGTTCCCGTTTTTGCACAGATATAACACTTCATTTCATTCACCATTCCTTCATTCTTTTTTCAGACAGCTTCCTTCCACTGGCACGAGCAATGCCGGAAATCCATCAGGGCGGCCGATGCACAGTCCTTGCATACTCGTGCCGGTGCAGCGGCAACTTCCTTGTGAAGTGCGATGATATTCGTCATAAGGGTTGCCGTTACCGGCTCGCTCGTCAGGAGGCAGGGATAATCCGAGAGGCGCATCATCGCCGAGAACCGCACTGTCATCGCACAAGCGGGGTAGGCGTACCTTTGCGGGTTTGCAAGAACATCGTTGTTCAGGACGGGCGAGAGATCGACTTCGAAAGCACCCACTTTTGGTCTGACCAGACCGGGCTCGCTGCTCTGCATTCTCCGCGCTTTGTCGACCATCTTCCAGCCCCGGTAGATCATATCCATGAAATCGCAGTTATGGAGCTCAATCGCTGCACCGCGCTTCGGGTAGAGCTGGACATAGTTGTGGTAGCGTTTCGTGAGCATGTCTACGACCATGATCGCATTGAACCCGTCGAGTTCAAGGATATACTCAGCAGCACTTGCCGAGGCGCCGGTGGCAACCGAGAGCACCTGGTGCTCGTTCTTCATCATCGGTGCAGCGGCAGAGAGCGTCTTGTCCATCACTTCAGTAACGGACTCGATTACCGCCATGATGACGTCGTCCTTGCACATGTTGAACGTGGACTGGGAGATATGGTGCGCAATATCTCCGACACAGTACGCCGGCACGGTCACGATGTTGCCATAATGGACCCCCTCGTCAAGCGAGGCCCTGACCGCTCCCTGCATCCTGGTCATGTAATCCTTCATGTATCTTCGGCAATCGAATGAGGACTGGCCCACACTGTCCATGAGATCAGCCTGCGCATCAACCGGCGTATCATAGATGGACTGGATCATGGAAATTTCCTGCTTAACCGCCTCAGCCAGTGTTGTACCCCCTTCCACCGCATGGGCAAAGACATCCCCGATGCCATACGAGGTGTTCATAGCCCACGACTTCGAAGCGAGGATTGTCTGTTTGTGGGCAACCGGGATGTCGATCGTCCTGAGTATCTGGTTGACAATATTGCTGCTGCTGCCCGGGATCAGCGCAAAGTCCACAACGCAGGTTGGCCCGTAAAACCCGGCGTACCGGCGGGCGGACTCCTTGCCGATCAAGGCTTCGGCTTTACCTACTGCCCTGATGAACACGTCCACGCTCTTTCTGAACTGCGGATCCTCCTCATAGAGCATCTCCAGGATCACCGGAGTCTGGTAATGTTCGACAAAAGGATCGTCCTCGGGACGGATGGTATTTGTCAATCCTTTCAGGATCGAATAATGCGCATTGACCGAGTCGGTATGGAGGGAAAAAACCGCCCTGCTCTGCTCCCCGGCTGCCTTCATTCCCTTGACCGCGTCGACATAGACCCTGGTATCATCGATGACAAAATGCTGCCCGCGCTTTTTTTTGATCTGGTTCACGTCGGCGTGCTGGGCGGCCATCGCCTCCGTGATCATCTTTTTGATTATTTCCTGCATACCTTACACACCTCATGGCACCAGCATTATACGGGGTGCCTGCAGGAAACCTTAGGTGAACCCCTTATTAATACCTTCAGAAAGATCCGGCATCCCGCCGGTGTTTCACCCAGTATGGGACAGGGAACCAATCCCGGCATACGAACCGGGTGTGGTTATTCCAGCCACCGATCTGGTGGAGGCGGACTTGCCGGTCAATATCTTCAAGGATGAAATGGGAAGGGGGGCAACACAGTCCGTTGCTGCCCGCATTTTAAAACGGAAGCCGGGAAGAGTCTGCTCGAGCCTGAATCGGCAGCTCACTTTCACCATGCACACCACCTTGCGTATAAACAGATGAACGACAACTATCTGATAAGGAGCGTATGGCATATGATCGTTATCGGGATAGATCCCGGGCTGGCGCGCGTGGGGTACGGGGTCATTGAGGTCCGCAACCGGAAACCCGAACCGGTCTGCTGCGGCTGCATCGAGACCTCCATGGACCAGAGCACATCCGGGCGGCTGGTTCATATCTATACTGAGGTTGCAGCTCTCCTTGAGAAGTACCCGCCGGCGCATATGGCGGTGGAAAAATTGTTCTTCACGAGGAACATCACCTCAGCGATGAGCGTTTCCGAAGCCCGGGGCGTCATCCTCCTCCTCGCGGAACAGAAGAAGATACCGGTCACGGAATACACTCCGAACCAGGTCAAACAGGCCATTACCGGATCCGGCAGGGCCGACAAGCGCCAGATGCAGGAGATGATCATGCGACTCCTCCATCTCCCGGAGATTCCCCGCCCCGATGATGCGGCCGATGCCCTTTCGATTGCCTTATGTCATATCCATAACCTGAGATAGTATAATGATCGCGCTCCTTTCCGGTGAACCGGTGCTGAAAGGTGACCGGTGGGTTGTCATCGACGTGCATGGAGTAGGCTACCGGGTCCATGTCACCCAGCCCGCACTTCAGCACCTGGCTGGCACCCGCGGGACGGTGACCCTCCATACCCATATGGCGGTTCGTGAGGATGCAATCACGCTGTACGGGTTCCTGCACCACAGCGAACTGGAGATGTTCAGGATACTCATTAACGTTACCGGCATCGGCCCGCAGATCGCCATGAACCTTTTATCCCAGATCGGGATCGAAGAGTTTGCCATCGCGATCGTAAACGAGGATGAGAAGGCCTTGACCCGGATCTCCGGTATCGGAACAAAGAGTGCAAAACGTCTGATCCTGGAGCTCCGGGACAAGATGAAGAAGATCAGCGAGACGCTGCCTCACGGGGGGACGGGGACAGCCGCGTTTGCAGCGCGGGACGCGGTCAGCGCCCTTGTCTCGCTCGGGTTTGCCGAGAAGGAGTCGCGGGATGCTATCAACGCAGCGGCACGGGAGACGGGCACTCCAACGGTACAGGGACTCATCAAGAAGGCCCTGGTCACATTAAAGGAGGGGTGAAGATCATGACCGAACGCATCATCTCCCCGGACCCGCAGGAGGAGGAGGGTGACGATCTTACCATCCGACCGGACCGGCTGGACGAGTTTATCGGGCAGGAGCAGGTCAAGGAGAGCCTGAAGATAGCAATCGAAGCCGCGCAGAAACGAAAGGAACCCATCGACCACCTCCTCTTCTCCGGGCCGCCGGGCCTTGGCAAGACCACGCTCGCTCATATCATTGCCCGCGAAATGGGGGCAGAGATACGGTCAACAACCGGCCCGGTGCTCGAGAAGCCCGGGGACATTGCCGCCCTTCTCACTCCGCTCCAGGAGGGCGATTTCCTGTTTATCGATGAGATCCACCGGATCAACCCGGTTGTCGAGGAGGTTCTCTATCCCGCGATGGAGGATTTTTTTATCGATGTGATGATCGGAGAAGGGCCGAGTGCCCGTACGATCAAGCTGAACCTCGAACATTTCACTCTTATCGGCGCGACCACCAAGCAGGGACTCCTTGGCGCACCATTCCGGGACCGGTTCGGCATCACCTGCCGGCTCGACCTGTACTCCGTGGCCGACCTGATCCGGATTGTCATCCGGAGCGCGTCCATCCTGAAGATCCCGATCACCCCGGATGGTGCAGAGGAGATTGCCAAACGGAGCCGGGGAACTCCCCGTATCGTCAACCGGCTGCTGCGGCGGGTACGGGATTATGCCACGGTCAAAGGGAACGGCACGATAACGCGGGAGATTGCAGGAGATGCCCTGGCCATGCTGCAGATCGACGGGCTCGGACTTGACGAGCTCGACCGGCGCATTCTATCAATCATTGCAAATGATTTCGGCGGGGGCCCGGTCGGTGTGAAGACGATAGCCATCTCGGTCGGGGAGGAGGTGCGGACGATCGAGGACGTGTACGAGCCGTTCCTCATCCAGATCGGGTTTGTCAAGCGCACACCCCAGGGCCGGGAAGTTACCCCAATTGCAAAAAAGCATCTCAATATACCGCAGAAGACCCTGGTGTAGCAACGTTTTTAAAAGACATGCTGGAGATGAGCATGCTTTTTTCCTGGCATCCTGGAGCACCATGGGGGATTTTAACAAGGCATTTTTTGATCCTATTTTTTTCTGAAATTCCCAATGCTGCGTGCCCATACCGAAGGTTAGCGAAGAATTGTTCTCCTCTGGATATCAGGGATTTGTGCCGTCCTGATGGGCTTCCATTTCTGTCACAGCTGCCCTCACAGTCCCAGTACAAGGCGGTTCATGATGAGGAGCGCCCCGCCCCAGATCCCAAAAGCCCCCCCGAGGCTCGGGAGAAACCCGTACCGCTCACTCAGGAACCATAGCGCCAGAAGGAAAATGAGCGACGGGATGGCGAAGTAAAACGCCCCAAGCACCAGCTGCCTTGTCGTCTCCTGCCCCGCTTCAGAGTACGTGAAGAGGAACGCAATGGTGGTGATGATCGGTGCTGCGGCAAGCATTCCGCCGTACCGGGGATCCACGTGCTGGGCTAGGATGGTAACCCCGACAATAACGCTTCCGCCGACCACAAATTTCAGGAGTGTGTACAGAAAATCCATTGCCGATTATTTCCCCCCAAAATTAAAAAACCCGGCTGTCAGGGATGTCAGGAGGGGGTTTAGCCAGGCACGTGCTTGCACATCACGGTCTGAAGCACCCGGCAGGTTTCCCCGTGGTATCAGCGGCCGGAATGAATCGCAGGGTCTTTTGTGGTGAGGATCAGGACCCCCGGTAAAGACCATAAAAAAAAGCGGGATTTTGGTCGCTCTCCTGCCAAAATCCGCAACGAATCTGCGATGCGTTGATATGATACTATTTTTACACGAATGTTTTATTATTCCAGCCGGTTATAAGAATCTCTCAACTCTTCTGGTTCCGGAGGTACCGTATGGAACGGATCACTGCTATTGCAAAAGGCCGCGTGCAACGTGTGGGCTACCGCTCCTTTGTTGCGGACTGTGCACACGCAACCGGAGTGCACGGCTCGGTGAAGAACCTGCCGGACGGCACGGTCGGGATCGTGGGTGAGAGCTCGCCGGCCGCCATTGACAACTTTCTCCGCCTTGCTCATGCGAAAGGTGACCTGATGATTCGTGTTGAGGAGATCGCGGTGAATAAAGGGCCCGCAACGGGAGAGTTCCACGAGTTCCACGTTGCATGGTAAAAAAGCGAAGATAATATTTCCAGGAGATCAAGAGGGAAAACTCCCGGGCGGCCTTCTTTAGGGGAGAGAAGGGATCATCGTATCCTAAAAAAACAAACAAGAGGTGGCAGAAATCTCTCTTTATCGGTAAATTGGCTTCTGCATGGTTATCTTCCCACCACAGACCGCATCAGAGCCATAACGCCCGGTTTCTTTGGTTTTTTTGACACCGCCGCACCAAAGCCCATCCCCGGCTCCTCAAACATCTCCCGGTTCAGTCGCTCGTTGAGCACGTCAAAGATCCGCTTGTAGGCACTACAGTGGGGATCGACGCCTTCAAGCAACCCCCCCGAGGGTGCAATTGCGTTGTAGGGACAGCCGCCCCGGCAGTACCTGATGTGCGAACAGTCCTTGCACGCGGTATCCACGTATTCCGAGAACGCGGTCATGCGCCGGCCGGGCTCTGACTGCATCAGCTGGTCCATAGTCGGTTTGTACCGCACGTTACCCATCACCCATTCCGGCAATCCGACAAAGCGATAACATGGGTAGATGCTCCCGTCGGGGCCGATGGCGAAGGTATTGCCCATGCAGTTGACGAAGGTGCAGACACTCCCCCTACGGGTGAAGATGCACCGGCAGAGGTCGTTGATGTTCATCACCTCCATGGTCCCGAGGTTCTCGAGAGATTTGTCAAGGAGGTATACCAGGAGATCGCCGTATTCCGCCGGTTCCAGCGCCCACTCCTTCGGGTTCTCCGAGCGGAGCGAGGGGAGGGCCGGGTGGAGTTTCAAGACAAAGCCCTTCTCCTTGAAGAAATTGAAGATCTCCTCCCGGTGCTTCACCGATTTGTTCGTGAAGGTGCAGATGAACCGCACCGAAAGGCCGGCTGCCTTTGCAATCTCGTAACCGTTCATGCACTTCTTAAAATACCCTTCACCCCTCTGGGAATCGCAGATCTCCTCCGGGCCGTCGATGCTCGATCCGAGGGGGACTTTATGGTGCGCGAGCACGGCAGCAATCTCCGGCGTCATCCGCCAGAGATTTGTCTGCATCGCGAACTCGGGGGTGAGTTCCGCAAGTTCAATGGAGAGGAGGGGCAGTGCCTGCCGGTAAAAGTCCGCGCCGGCAAGGAGCGGCTCCCCCCCGTGGAACGTGAAGGTTACCCGGTCCTTGCGGAATTCCTTGAGCCACGATACGATCTCCCTCACGGTATCGATGGTCATGACCGGCGACCCCTCATCAGAGCTCCAGCAGTATTTGCACTTCGAGGGGCACCCAAGCGTCGGGATGATCATGATGTGGAAGGGGTTTTTCATGGTACTTTTTGTTTCACCTGCGAGGGTAAGAGGGTTGCGAAAAAAGTGAACGGGCGGGCGGGGCCCCGTCCCGGCAGACGGTTGCCGCTGCAGGGTCGGCCGTTGCGGGTATCGTGGATCCGGTGGCAGCCCCCCTGCCAGAGGGATGCCTGGTTGCACGAGGTATTGCCGTCATGAACCGGATGGTCCTGTAGTCCGGCATTATGATACTGAATATCTCCCCGAACTCGTTCTGGAGGCGGGTTGTCCGGATACTCTCACCGGAATAGCTGCCGGCGCAGCCTTCTCATCAGGCAGGAAAAATCTCATCTCCTTCTGCGTGTGATACTTCACTATGACCCCGCGACTCACCCTCACGGTCCTTGTTGATAACACCACCCTGACGGACCACGATTACTGTGGTGAGGCCGGGCTCTCATTCCTCCTGGAAACTGCTGGCAGGACGATACTCTTTGATACCGGCCTGTCAGGGTTGTTCCTTGCCAATGCGGAGAAGATGGGCATCAGTTGTGCGGACCTGGATGTCCTCGTCCTCTCACATGGGCATATCGATCACACGGGAGGGCTTCTTGCCTTCGCCCGTCATCGTGACGGCACGACACCGGATGCGCTGAAGCCCCCTCTGCCGGCACTGGTCGCCCACCCCCGCTGCTTCTGGCCAAAGGAAAACGATGGACGGAAGAACGGTTCGGCTGTCAGCGGGGAGGAGGTCCGGCGACAGTTTGCGGTGAACCTCTCCGATACACCGGTCTGGATCACGGACGATCTGGTCTTTCTCGGGGAGATCCCCCGGCAGTTCGCGTTCGAGCTGGCGGACCCGGGGATGAGGAGAATCACCCTCCCGGATGGCACAACGGAACCTGACCAGCTGCTGGATGATTCCGCCCTCGCGTATCGTTCACCGGGAGGAATCGTTATCATTACGGGGTGCTCACATGCGGGGATCTGTAACATCACGGACTATGCCAAAAACGTCTGCGGGGAGCAGAAGGTGAGAGATATCATCGGCGGGCTTCATCTCATCAGGCCGGATGCGGAGCGGATGAAAAAGACCACCGGATACCTTGGCAGTCTGTCCCTGGAAGCCCTGCATACCTGCCATTGCACCTCTCTCGCGGCGAAGATCGCGCTTGCGGCTGCCTGCCCGGTCCAGGAAGTCGGCGTCGGGATGAAATTATCATGGTAGGATTCCTCTCGTACCAGCATAACACCCCCACGCCAGGCACCGGGTAATCATTATTACCTCCCGGTCAGACTGTTGATCTATCATGGCCACAAAGGAAGTCTTCCACGGTGTCCCGGGCATCCTGCGACCGTTCAAGGAATTTGTTGAGGCGAAGGGACTGAAAAAGGGCGACCAGATCGTCTATTACGGGGTGCCGGGGACCTGCACCCCGTTTGTCGAACTTCTTGGGTTCGCGCTCCGCTCCCATGAACTGGAGCAGGTCTTTGTCCCGTTTGTGGATGAAACCCTGGCTAAAAAGATCAGCCACGTTGACACTGTCGGCATGCAGGCCCGCATGGGGCCTGTTACGTTAAAACCCAGAGCCATCGTCATCATGGGCGGGCTCTCGATGCCCAACGTGCCGGTGAAGGCAGAGCAGGTGAAGGCGGTTATTGCAAAACATCCCGGAGCCGTGGTAATCGGCGTCTGCTTCATGCACATGTTCGAGAAGGCCGGGTGGCTCTCAACCGTGTCCTTCGACTGTCTGATTGATGCAACTATCGATCCCGTGGAAGTTACTATATACCCCTGATTTTTTAAGGGCAAAGTGTTTTTTTTAAAAAAATTCCAAAATCCAGGAAGGATTTACGAGCGAAAACAAGAAAAATTACCTACCCCAAGTGGAAGACGAAAAAGTTCACCTGCCGATGATCGAAAAACGCCGACGCTTCCGGGGCTTCGCCCCGCCGCTGCGGCATCCCCCATCCCCTCAGTGAAGGAGCCAATATTCCGAAAAAAATCCTCACTGCAGAAAAAATATCCGTGACTTTTTTAAAAAGAGCCATGACGGAGAATGCTGTATGCATCACCCCCTGGTTCACCGACTCCTATCCGCGTGTGAAGTAACCATGACACCTTCACCCTTGCCGCTTGTACAGAAACGATAGCGTTTCAAGGGACTTGTGACCCGGTTTTCC
>JAKLGN010000046.1 GCA_022710665.1 Methanoregula sp.
GGATGGAAAAACGGTGGTTGGGGTGTATCGCCCGAAAGCTCGTGCCTTTTGCCTCCGTACCGGTGGGGATATCTGGGCCGTATAGTCAGAGATTCTGGTTTAAACACGATTGCCGAAAGGCTTCCCAACAACACGGACGCCGCTTGAGTATAAACAAGTTGTCTCTTGGCAATTTTGAAATGTCCGGGAATCCTGGTGTGGGTGTCTATGGGGGGGTTTCGGCAGATCATTCTCCTGGCCTGCAGGTATATTCAACCACTCCCGCTTCGGAAAATACCAGAAAACCACCTTTCCATGAGAAGCAGCGGTTGCCGG
The DNA here is from genome assembly GCA_022710665.1 of Methanoregula sp. Taxonomy (GTDB): domain Archaea; phylum Halobacteriota; class Methanomicrobia; order Methanomicrobiales; family Methanospirillaceae; genus Methanoregula. The sequence goes on from JAKLGN010000046.1 coordinate 316, forward strand.
AATTAAAAAAAAAGAGGTATTGAAGATTACCCGTAGGCGTTCAGGACCATGCTCGTGGATTCGCCCTCGGCACTGCCTTCCATCTTGACCATGAACTTGCCCTTTGCTACCCAGGTGGTCGACGTGTATCCCTGCGATATGACGGTGCACTTGGTTGCGGAGAACGTGCCTGCGGGAACGGTCACTGACTCATCAAGCGGGGAACAGGTGATCACAGCATCGGAGCTCACCTGGTTGGGGTTGCTCTGGCTTTCCTGACCCGGTTTGGCGCTGCAATCCATCTCCTGCATGCCTGACGGCAAATCCGCTGCACCCGCCCCCTCGAACCTCATGGAGCACTTGCCGGCCTTGTCGTATTTCATGTAAATGGTCATGGCATCGCTGCCAGTGCCGGTGGACATCTTGTATTCGACCCAGTTATAATTCAGGCCCCCGAACAGGTCGCTCCCGCCGCCCCAGCCGCTTCCGCTCACCGCGGCAGTCTGGGTAACGGACGATGACGACCCCGGGGATGTCCCGGCCGCCGTGGTTGTAACGGTTGACTGCGGTGCCGGGCCGGTGCTTGCGCATCCAGCAAGAGCAACCGCAATCACGACGAGCATGACTGCAATAAGACTGATATGTGAAAACCTCATGTTCTTCCCTCTGACAGATCGCTAAGCCCGTTGCGGTTCCCCTGCGATGTGGGACCTGTCGGGTACAGGGTGATAGTATCTCCCAATCTATTAAAAAATACCGAAAAAATACCGGCATACGGATATTTTCTGCTTTTTTTGCCAAGAACGGGATCCGACCCTGAGACTTTTTTTGGCATTTCTTTTGAAAATTGCCTTGAACAAAGGTGATCTTTTTTTTTGATTTTTCACGTTCTTCATTATTTGCGATCAACGCGGCTGCCCCCGACGGGCAGACCCCGCAGCGGATCAAAAATCCTGAGCAAACAAAAAAACACGGAACTGCCCCGCCGTACCCGGCGATGGGCCCTGATGCAAAGGAGCTCTCTCTCTTTAATGTTCATCGTTCCGGTGAACACCGCCGGGTCATGCACGGGTCTATTCCCCCTATCGCTGGTTTGCCCTGCGTCATGCATCCTCTCCCTTTATTATCCTTTCTCACCCAAACCAAACATAATGATCCGTGAATCTCCGGAAGCCTTCCTTGCCAGCCTGAAGTCCCATGCCCCCAACCCAAAACTGCCCCTGGACTCCGTGCGGAAGGGGTTGTCCGCGTTCTATGCCGGGATGCAGGAGGAAACGGTCATGGGATCGGACCACCAGATTGAACGGGTGTCAATTCATGACGGGCTGAAGGGTATCTGGGTATCCCTGCCGGAGAGCGTGGCTGATCGGGTTGTCCTGTTCTTTCACGGGGGCTACTTCTCAACCGGGTCAACCGACAGCCATCTCGGGCTCTGTATCCGGCTCGCCAAAGTCTCCCGCGCCCGGGTCTTCTCGGTCGATTACCGTCTCGCGCCGGAACACGTCTTTCCGGCTGCAGTCGAAGACGCAGTCGCAGCGTACCGGTTCCTGATAGCCAAAGGATATGGTCCGCACCACATCGTCCCGGCAGGGATCTCTGTCGGCGGGACGCTGGTGCTCTCCCTCCTCCTCTCTGCCCGTGACCAGAGCCTGCCCCTCCCGCCGGCTGCTGTCTGCATGTCACCGGCAACGGACATGCTCTTCAGCGGCGAATCCATGGAGAAGAACCGGGAGCGGGACTGGCTTACTCCCGAGCACCTTGAAGCGATCCGGACGGTGTACCTTGCCGGTCACGATCCAAAAGATCCGCTTGCATCGCCGGTATACGCACACCTTGCCGGGCTCCCCCGCCTTTATGTGCAGGCCGGGACGCACGAAGTACTGGTCTCGGGTATCGGGGTATTCGTGGATAAAGCCCGGTGGGCCGGCGTCCCGGTACAGGCCGAGATCTGGGAGGGGATGTTCCATTGCTGGCAGCTGTTTGCCGAACAGATTCCCGAAGCCCAGGAAGCCATCGGACAGGTCGGGGCATTCATCGAAGACGTGCTGAGCCGGTGATACAGTACACAATCTTCATTCCTTTTTAACATCCATGCTGGAACCATGTTTGAACGTATTGGCAGGAGTATCGAGATCTTCAGGACGAGCTGGGGGATTCTCATGGAGGATAAAAAACTCCTCGTGTTCCCGCTTCTCTCGGGCATTATCTCCTTGATCGTACTTGCGACCTTTATCATCCCGCTGGTTATCGGGCAGGTTATGGGAGGTCTCTTCTCGTATGCCATCCTGGTTATTTTTTACCTGGCCAGCTACTTGGTCGTTATCTTCTTCAACACCGCGCTCATCAGCTGCGTGAATGCCCGGCTGCAGGGCAGGGAGATGTCGGTTGGTGAAGGACTGTCGAATGCGCTGAGGCACGTCGTTCCGATCCTTGGATGGGCCCTGCTCTCGGCAACTGTCGGCGTTGTCCTCCAGCTCATCAGGGAGCGGGGAGGCATTTTCGGGCAGATCGCCTCTGCCATTGCGGGTGGTGCCTGGGGTCTTGTGACGTTCTTTGTCGTGCCGGTCCTTGTCCTTGAGGACAAGGGCGTCTTGGACGCAATGAAAGAGTCGGCTTTTCTGATCCGGAAAACATGGGGAGAATCCATCATCGGGACCGGGTCCATTATGCTCGTCTTTATGATTACCGGAATTATCGGCTTTTTCGGTGTCCTTGCAACCCTGATCTTTGGCAATGTCGTGCTCTTCGGCATCGCTCTCGTCCTCTTCATCGCCCTTCTCATCGTTCTAGCGGTCGTTGCTGCCGCCATGCAGGGTATCTTTGTCACCGCCTTGTATTCGTATGCAAAGAACGGCACAGTCCCGTCAGCGTTTAACCGCGATCTGATCCAGAACGCGTTTGTGCAGAAATAGCCGGGGAACAGGATCTCTCTTTTTTCATACCAGCGATCCCTCCTTCGCTTGCCATTCGTAACCATGTATCCCGGAAAGAACACATTGCATGCCGATCCACAAGTGTGAAGGCAGGCGTACTATGAAATGGGGCTGGCAGGCAAAGGGTCGGTGTGTTTTTCCTCTGGTATGGACTCCATGCTCACCAGGAAATTCCCTGGCCGACTGGGCCGGTTGTCGCCGTCCTGTTCTCTGGCATCGTGATTACACCTCGGGATAAATTCAAAAGAGAACGATCTCGTAATTCGTTTTTCCTCAAACCATAGATTTACCCAAGACTGCTTCCCATGACTTTGTATGAAGAAGAGGAATGCTTGGTCTGCGCTTCCCGGGTCAACACCTGCAGAAAAACTGCAGGTGCTTGGCGTTGAGAAAAATATTCAGACAGACATCCGCCGTCTCGAGGAGATCTCCCGCAGGTACGGTGTTACGATCTACCTGTTCTTCGAGGAAGACCTTGCCCGTAACCATCCGCTCGAAACCGTTCTTTTGGAATATAAAAGCGTCCCGGTCTTTGAGCGGCCCTTTATCAGCGTGCCGGATTTCCTCCGGTTCACAAAGGAGAATGACCCGTCCTTTGAGCAGACCCTGCAGGAGTTCCCGCTGATGGTTAAGATCGTTTCCTGCGGTACAATTCTCCGGGAACATGACGGCACCGTGGTGCCGGTGGTCACCGGGCTGATGCCTTTTCTGGATGAGATGGACGTGGACGCGCCACTGCCGGAACCGGGCGTGGACTATTCCTGACCCCCGATCGCTCTTCGTAACTATACATAAATACTTTTATTATATCTGTTGCTGAATGGCATCTTACCGGAACATTCCCGGGGTGGTTTCTCTGCCGATAAAACCAATAGCACTACCGTGTCGACTGACCGCATTCTCCTTTCTTGTCCTCCTGATGCTGTGCGGCACCGCAGCCGGTGCTGCGTCACTGAATCCCGGTACCGTATACAACAAGGTGACGCCGTACCGGATAGCGACAATGACACCATAGGCCTGCTCCGGCACCTGTGCAAACCAGCAGGCATGTACCCGCATCGTAACAAAGGACGACAGCGGCCAGGAGAAGGTCAGCTGCGGCTCCGGCGGTTCGAAGACCGAAACACCTGCCGGCGTTGCAACCCGCCCGCAGGGGATATTTGAAGCGATCGGGAATTTCATCAGCAGGCTCTTTGGCGGCAGGTAATCCCATGGTTCCGGATTTGTCCGGGATCACGACCACAACCTCTTTTTTATCTCCTCTCCCGATCTTATGAGGAGATCCCGCAGTGCCAGGGTGCAGACCCGGCTCCAGCGACCCCCCATGGCAGGACGCAGCAGGAAGTATATCTGGCAGTTCACGATCGGGCTGGGCTTCCTTTCGGGGCTCTGGACCGCAATCGGCAATGATCCCGGTGACGTGGTCCTCAACCTCCTCGGTAAGGTGACGGGGGATATCTACCCCGATCCTGCGGTCCGGCAGGCAACCCTCATCCTTCCCACGGTTCTTCTCCTGATATCGGTCCGGGGTGCCTACAGAAGGGGAAAAGTCCCCGGGCTCGGATCAGTACTGATTGGGTACATGGCCGGTCTCGCCCTCCTCGTTTCCCTCCCGGCATCGCTTGTCCTGCTTCTTGCTGCAATCATGACGGGATATCTGGCCACCAGCCGGCACATGTTCTGATACCGTTGGGGGACGCTCCGTTCCAATCCCCCCACGGGCCCCTTCTGGCGTGAATGCAGGATTTTTGATTGATAAGGGTAACACACTATAAATTTCAGGACTGCGTAGTATTTGGGACATGAGTCTGTTCCCCAAGAAAAAGTTGATCTGGGCCTTTGATTCGGTTGTTCCGAGCAAATATGTCCATAAATGCCGCAGGTTCTTTTTCTTTGATCCTTTTTATGGCAATGATCTCTCAACGCGGGGAAGGCTCTCCCATTACGGAAGCGACGAACGCAAGGCATTTGCAAAGGATTTAAAAAAGATCCGCTCGGAGACCGAGCTCCTGATCGAGGACATTGAGGCATACCACATTTACATGGCAGTCAAGCGGACGTGTAAAGTGCCGGGCGATATTGCCGAGGTCGGGGTTTACAAGGGTGGATCTGCCAGGATCATCTGCTCGGTCAAGGGTGACAAGCACCTCCACCTCTTCGATACCTTTGAGGGCCTCCCGCAGGTCGACGAGATCGACATGGTCTGGCCGTTCTACGAGGGAAAGTTCGCTGCCTCTTTCGATCGCGTCTGTGACTACCTGAAACATGAGACGAACATCAGTTTCTACAAGGGGGTCTTCCCTGAAACGGCAGGCCCGGTCGAGAACAAGACCTTCTCTCTTGTTAATCTTGACGTGGACTGCTACGAAAGCACGAAACAGTGCCTTGAGTTCTTCTACTCACGCATGAATCCCGGGGGTATCATCCTTTCCCACGACTATACCACAACACCCGGAGTACGGAAGGCCTTCGACGACTTTTTCGAAAAGAAGGTTGAACCGGTGCTGGAAACGGCCGGGTCGCAGTGCCTTGTCGTAAAGGTATAAAAAAAAGTTCTTTTTAATCCCTGAATATCAGGGCGCCAAAGATCACGAGCATGATGCCAAAGAGGAGAACAGCGATCCCGATCAGTCCTTTTACCGCGGCAATGGTCTCCGGAAGGAACACCCAGATCGCGTACCCCCCCAGGGCACAGAAAACGAGCCCGATTATCAGTGCAATAAGTCCTGTCTTATCCATAGCAATTCCTCTGGTTGTATTTTGTGAATCTGCCTTAATAAGGATATTGAACACGATACAAGGGTGAATCAGGTATTCAGGTGCTGCCTTAAGGATTTCCATGGGTAGGGAATCAGGGCTATCAGGACTACCGCTGCAGCAATGGGGACGGGAATGGTCCCGATAGCGGCTGCAAGCGAGTAGTGGTCCGCGATCATCCCGTTGACAGCTACGCCGAGGCCGCCAAAGCCGATGGCGAGGCCAAGCATCATGCCCGAGGCGAGCCCTATGTTCTGCGGCAGGAGCTCATGCCCCATTGCCACCGCGACAGCAAACGTGGCCCAGAGGCAGAACCCGAAGCAGAGCAGGGCGATTATCGCGAGAAGGCCGGTTGTTGCAAAGAAGAGGTAGAAGAACGGTATTGCACCAGCGAGGGCAAAAACCATGAACTCCTTCCGGCCGATCCGGTCGGAGATCCGGCCACCGGCAACCTGACCGGCAACCCCGGAAAGGAGCATAAGGCTCATGACCAGGCTGGATGTGACGAGATCATATCCCTGCGTTTGCACAAGATACATCGGCAGGTAGGTGATAGCTGCAAAGACCGCCCACGCCCGGAGCACGGAGGCAGCCATCAGGATGACGAACGGCCATTTTGACGGAACATCCGCGATCACCTCTCTCTGGAGTGCATGCGCTTCTTTTGCTGCCGCGATCCCTCCCGGCAGGAGAATCCTGAGGACAAAAACCATGATGATGGCGGGGATGACAAGGAAGAGGAGCCCCGGCAGTCCGAGCCACCAGACCAGGGCGCCGGCCAGGAGCGGACCGATGGCATAGCCGAGGTTGCCGCCGACCACGAAGTACGACGTGATCTGACCCCGGTTCCCGCTGGTGCAGAGCCGGCTGACGAGACTGAGAGCCGTCGGGTGGAAGCAGGCATGGCCGAATGCAGCAATGATGGCAAAGGCCATGATCAGCGCATAGTCCCTGGCTATTCCCATGAGGGCAACAAAGGTTGCACTGATGAAGAGGCTGATACTGATGCTGATGGTAAGTCCCCTCTTGTCCGAGAGCCAGCCGATGACCGGCTGGGTAAAGGACGAGGTGATGTTATATGCCGTAACCAGGAGTCCAGCGGCGAGATACGAGTACCCGTTTTGGGCGATTAGGAGCGGCAGGATGGCCGGGAGCACCGGCATGTAGATGTCGGTGATCATGTGGGCAGCGGCAAGACCGGTGATGGTATTTTTCACGCTGCGGGGCGGGGTTACGCAATCCGTTTCAGCCGTAGTATCTCGACCTCAATCTCCTGCACGTCCCTTGTGTGGAAGGCAAAGGTGCGTCGTATTGGAAACGCTCCGCCGATCTTCTCGGTTATCTCGGCCTTCTGTGCCGTGTATGCTGCAACAAATGGGATGGATCCCGCATTAAAGATACTGTAGGTTACGGGAGCTACCGCAAGGGCGCAGTCAATGAACGGGCGGTCTGCATGCGCCTTCTGCGCACCGAACGGGGGATTCATGACCACGCATTCCGACGTTCCGATACATTCCCGGCATCCACCGTCCCGGACATCGAGGGCAAGAAGGTTGAGATCCGTACCTACGAGTGCCGCATTCTTCCTGGCGACAGAGAGCGCCCTTTCATCAATATCCACCCCGGTGACCGCCTCTGCCCCGAGGAGTGCAGCGCCAATGGCAAGAATCCCGGACCCGCACCCGAGGTCACAGACCCATTTGCCCTCAATATCACCCTTCATCAGGGCATGGTAGAGGAGCCGGGCGGCAAGCGGGGCCGGGGTCTGGTACTGTTCGAGCGCTGCCTGCGGGCGGGAGAACCCGGCAAGGCGCTGGAGGGTCATCTCGAGCTGCTTCAGCTTCATGGAATCTCATCGATCCTATACTGGTCCCAGCTCCGGACCCCGCAGAGGATCTCGAACTCCTGCGGGGACAGAACAGGAACCGGGAACCGGATCTGGTCGTCATACGCGAGCCGGGGGCAGGCGGTGTTCACGTAACAGCCGAAGCCGAGGTTCAGGAGCTCGTCCGGGCTCACCTCGTTCATGGTCACGATCACGGCATCGGGAGCGAGAGCCGCAAGGCGGCTGGCGAGCGCTATCCGGCACTGGCCGCTCTTGGTGCTGACAATGATGCCGGTAGTCTTTGCCCCGTGGGCTTTTTCCATGACAGCAAAGCGCCGGCGCAGGAGGGCTTCACCGTTCACTTCCTGCGCGGTACCGCACAGGGGATCGAGCGCAATGACCCGGGCACCGGTCGAGAGTGCTATGCCGATGGGGTGGAAGAGGCCGGTGCCCACAAAGAGGATCTCGTCTGCCTTGACCTCCTTTGCCGTGGTAAAGCAGCAGCCGAGCACCTGTCCCCGGTGAGGCGTCCTTCCCCGTCCCATCGCAACTTTGATATCAATGCCCCGCTCTTTGAGAAATGCCTCCATTGCGGGAATGAGATGGACATGCTGGACGGTCGTGACAAGGCCCACCGTCTTTTTTTTAAGGAAGGGGAGGGCTTTTTCGAGCACCGCGGCCCCGAAGTCCACTTCCCA